>JABMNR010000080.1 GCA_013203465.1 Alphaproteobacteria bacterium | reverse complement strand
TTCATCGCCGAAGAGTAATCCGGGTTTGGTTGACCCGATCAGCGCGGGCGAGGCCTGCCTGTCGATTATCATCGTACCGGCAGAGGGGTGCCCCGTATGACGGGCGGAGACACGAAGCCGTTCGCAGGCGGGCGATCGCGGTAAACGGCAAGGCCGCGTCCGGGCATTGGCCGTTCCATTGCCAGATCCTGTATCACGCCTCTACCGGCGTGATCCTGGACATGGAATACGATATTGAGCGACGGGCTGATCCGATTGCCGTTCAGCCAACTTGGCGAAGGGCCTCGTCAAGCGAGTTGTAGACCGCGAAGATCGACAAGAACCCGCTGATATCGAAAACCTCATGAATCGTGTCCGACATGGAATGGATGGCGAAGGAGCCGCCGACGGCTATCGTACGTTTCGCGGCCATCAGCAACACCCGCAAGCCGGCGCTTGAGACATAGTGAATACCCGAAAAATCAATGACCAGCTTACGGTCACCGCTCTCGATACGGCCAAGCAGAACCGCCTCGAACTCCGGCGCCGAGTTGCTGTCCAGCCGCCCTTGCGGAGCGACGACGAGGACACCGCCATGGTCGGACATCTCGATCTCCATCGCCCTATTCTCCCCGGTGTTCCGCCTGCAGACCCATGTTGAAGGGTAGCGGCGGGTTTCAGTCGCGTCATGTCGTTTGACGCACGTGCATGGTCATAGACAGCACGTTACTGCCGTCCAGGCGCCGGTAGCGGACCTCCCTCATCAGAGTCTTGACCAAATGGACTCCAAGCCCGCCAACCCGCCGGTTCGCGACATCGGTCTCAAGGTCGGGTGGCGGAGTGTCCGTCAACGGATCGTAGGGTCTGCCGTCATCCCTCACCAGGACGTTCAAATTGTCCCCGACGAGGTCAAGATGCACATCGATCGAATGTGGCTTGTCGTCGTCATAGCCGTGGTTGATCACGTTCGACACCACCTCCTCCAGACACATGCCGAGGTGAAACGCTTCCTTGGTGGACAGCGCGTGAGAGGAGGTGAAACCGCCGATCTCCGCGGTGAGCCTTTGCAATTCCGACAGCTGATTGGCGATGGACAGGCGCAGGCTGGCGCGAACCAACGCGGGGCCGGGCATGGACGCCGCCTTGCGATCAAGGCACAGCATGGTGATATCGTCGGATTGCTCGACCCCCTGGGAAAACCGCTCGACCGCATCCAGGACATGCCGCGCCACGTCGACCGCCGCGCCGGTCTTTTCACCAAGCAACTCCACCATACGATCGTCGCCGAATGCCTCGCCCGAGGCGTTGAATGCTTCGGTGACGCCATCGGTATAGAGAAAGGCGGACTCACCTGACTCCAGCGTCACCGAGGCCTGCCGGTAAGATACGTTCTCCATCACACCAAGCGCCATTCCACCGGTCCGTTCGATGAACGACACCGATCGGTCACGGTGCACACGACACGGCGGGCTGTGTCCGGCGTTGGCGTAGACCAGGGAGCCGTCACGCGCGTCGTAGATGCCGAAGAATACGGTAACGAACAACTCCAGGGGATTGACCTCGCACAGCTCGTTGTTCGCACGCTCGACCAAGGCCGACGGTCCCTCGCCTGACAGGGCCAGACGACGCAAGATGGTGCGGGCGATCGCCATGAAAAAGGCGGCCGGAACTCCCTTGCCCGACACGTCACCGATGATGATCGCGATCCGATCTTCGTCGAGCCGAACGAAATCGTAGAAATCGCCGCCAACCTCGCGTGCCGGTGTCATGGTGCCGAAGACGCGAACGGTTTCGGTCTCCAGCGTTTGGGTAGGCAGGATGGAAATCTGCAACTCTTGCGTGATCCTCAGTTCCTCGGCGATCCGCGCCTGGGCGGCCTCAAGCTGTTGGTTCTTATCGGCCAACTCGTGGGTACGCTCGCGCACGAGGCCGGCAAGGATCTCCTCGCGATCGAGAACCTCCCGCGCCATCGAGCCGAAAGTCGCCGCCAACTGGCCGAATTCGTCGGTCCGCCCAGCCACGGCATCGAGCAACTCCGGACGGAAGGTCTTGTCCTCGACGGCCCGAGCGGCCACAGCCACCACGTTGATGGGGTTCGACAGCCAACGCCCGGTCACCGCCGCCATCACAACGCCGAACAGGACCACGAGCGCGAAAGTACCCGCCGACAGCACAAGCGCATCGCGAAGCGTGGTGTTCAAATGACGGGTCGACAGACGAACGATCGTGGCGCCGATCGCAGCACCCTCGTGAGAGGAAATCGGAACGATCACGGTCAACGCGACGTCCGTGAGAAAGGATACGGCACGCTGCGTCTCGATGACGGCGGCCAGTTCAGTCAACTCTCGATCGGATGGACGGGCGTTGGGACCATGGCTAGCGGCGATGCCGGCCATGTCTTGGTCGAACACCCACACCGCGTCGATGTCGTCTTCCTCCAGAAGCTCATCGATGATGTGCTGCACGCCGACGCGCTGGGCGAGATCGGTCAGATAAGAGACCTCCACGCCAACCTGGACGACGCGCGGCGCGTCCAAGGCCGCGACGCCGGTGTATTTGAACAACCGCTTGTCCGCTCCCGTCTTCTGGTGCCGGTGATCCACGGCATCAACCTCGCCGGCGAAGAGCGGCAGGAAATCGTCGGGATGCGCTGCGCTGTTCAAGCCTGGATCCAAGGCCGGGTCCGTGACGGCGCTGTCATGAATGTAGGTCCGGCCATCCGCCTCCATGACCCAGAATTCTTCGGCCACCGATCGCGCGACCACATCGTCGAACCGCCGCGCGATCGCCTCAACCGTCTCGCCCTTGCCCTCGGCCGCCTGCAGCAGATGCGCCGCCAGCAGGGCCCCCACCTTCATGTGATCCTCAACCAGCCCCTCGATCTCGATCGGCACGGTGCTAGCAAGACCGACACTCCGGCCCAACAACACGGCGATTTGGTGGCCTTCGCGCTCCGCCGCGTGCAGCAGTTCTTGACGCGCATGCCACGTCAACACGCCGGTGATCGTCATCACGGAGAGGACGATCAAACCGGTAACGAGCAAGATCAACCGCGCGCGAAAGGACATCGCTCTCATCGGGATCGCGTGTCGAGCCGGTGGTCCACCACAACATGGCGTCGCCTACAGTTCACCCCAACGCCTCAAGCGCCGCATAGATCTCGCGGAGCCGTTTCTGTCTGTCCGGCGATCTCGCCAAAAGGCCCATCGCGCGCTCCGCACCGGCGTTCAGAGCAGTGCTGATTTTGCGCACCACACCCGCCAACGATTTCGATCCCGTCAGGTGCTGCAACAGGGTCGCGATTCGCGCGATCTGCACCAGGATGCGGACAATCGACAGGATGATACTCGGTGCCTGCCCGGCGTCGTCGGACATCGCCTTGTCGAAAGACTGCAGATAACTCCGAGTAAGCTGGAACAGCCCTTTTTCGAACCGGAGAAGCACGTGTTCGCTCAACGTTTCGACATAGGGATGGGGGTTTTCCCCGCGCTCTTGATCAACCAGCGCGGACACTTGCGTGATCACCATGACGATATCCTCGAATGACACCAGCATCGCCGCGATGTCGAAATGCGCGTAGATGTCCTTGGAAGCCACATGCCGGTCGATCACATCCAAAGCGGAGAGCAATGCGATCTTGCCGTGATGGTGGCTCAGTCGCCGCACTTCCTCGGCCTGTTTCAGCCGGTCGAGTTCGACCAGAAGCAATGCCACCGAATCCAGCTTGAGCAGATTGTGCGCCGCTGTCCGATAGTCGGGGAAATCGTCAGGCGATTGCAGCTGTTTGAATTCCTTGACGCATCGGACCGACAACGCCAACGCCTCATCGCAGACCCGGGCCATGAATGCGTTTAGCTCGGCGCCGGCACCAAGCCGCCGCTCCCAAGCAACCAGCGCCTTCAAAAACGCCACCACCTCTGCCACCGGTACAGTCCATGGCGTATCGACCGGTTTGAGGTCGTTCCGCAGAAACACGTTCTGGTCGGCGAAATACGCCGCCAATCGCGGTTTGACCTTGGCATTCGCTAGGGTGGATATCTCCTCGATCGCCGCCCGCACAGCGAGGCGCTCCGCACTGTCACCCGCCAATAAGGATCGGCATTTGGCGGCATGATCATCGAGACGCGCCGCCGCTAGAGCCACCGTGCCGCTGGTGGCCAGCGGGTCCGCCAACGCACGCTTCAGCGCCGCGTGCAGTGTTTCAAACGCCTCGAGCCGGTTGGTCGTCGCTCGACCCATCAGCTTCACCCGCCCCATGTCTTCAAGGTGCCCTCAGAATCGCCACGCCGATGATTCTCCCCAGGTCCGCAGTGTATCGGATTGACCGTTCCGGTTAAACCGCGACCGTGAGCCCACCCTTCAGACAGCGCGTTGGCTGAAGGTGCCTTTTTGCACCACCGCGGTCCGCATGCCGTCGGGCGCCTCGACCTCGACCCTGGTGTCGGGTGCCCAATGGGTCATCCGGATCATCCCCAGGGCGACATTGGTCTGGTAATCCGGTGACCAGACCGCCGAGCTGATGCGGCCAACCCTTTCGCCGTTCGCGAGGATTGGCCACGGATCAGTACAGGTCGGCACCGGATCGCCGTCGATGGCGACACTGCGGATTTGGCGGATCGGGCCCTCGCTCGCCACCCGCAACAAAGCGTCACGGCCGACGCAGCCGATCGCCAGGGTGGTGTCGCAGAACCGGCCCAGACCGCATTCGTGTGGTGTGTTCTCGCGGGTCATGTCGTTGCCGTAAGACAGAAGACCGCCCTCGATGCGCTCAATCTGATTGGGGCAGCCGGGGCGAACATCAAGATCCTCACCGGCCGCGAACAACCGGTCCCACAGCGGTTCGCCCAATGCAGCGTCGCTGACATAAATTTCGAAACCGCCCTGCTTCGAGTACCCAGACCGCGCGACGTTTAGATAGGTTCCCTCGAACGGCATCGGCGTAAAGCGGAAGAACTTGATGTCGCGCACCGCCTCGCCGAACACCCGGGACATCAGATCCTCGGCCAACGGCCCCTGCACGGCGAGCGGGTGCACATCCGGTTCGACCACGTCGACCTCAAGCCGGAAGCCGTAGGCGATGCCCTTGATCCAGTACAACAGATCGGAATCAGCGATCGAGATCCAGTACCGGTCCTCGGCGAGCTTCAGCAACACCGGGTCGTTCAACATGCCGCCGGTCTCGTCGACCATCGGCACGTAGTAACACGCTCCCGGATTCATGCCGCGCAGATCGCGCGGGGTCAGCATCTGGACCAATCGCAAGGCATCGCGGCCGCGAACCTCGATCTGCCGTTCGCACGCCACATCCCACACCTGCACCTTCGACTTCAGGTGGTGATAATCGCTCTCCAACGTGTCGAACACGGTGGGCAACAGCATGTGATTGTAGACGGTGTACCCCTTCACGCCGGCCGCTTCGACGCGGCGGGTGAACGGCGTACTCCGAATACGCCGGGAGATCGACAAAACCGGTGACTGGGCCATGTGGGGCTCCTGAAGCGCGGCCGTAACCGGCGGCGTACCCGGTCGATGGCTGCACGTTGAGGCGCCGATCCCGACGCGTCGTTCCAGCACTATGCCTAGAGACGATCCGACCCCCTTGCTGCCCCGAAACCGACCGAAGGGTCGGTTTCCGATAAATGTCCCAGTGCGTTAAGGCAATCCAGAGCTTGATCGGCGCGCCTACCCCTCGAACACAAGATAGGTTCGAGTCTCGATGCTCTCGCGCGCGGGCGCCTTCGGGTTCTGGTCCGGTAGCTGGAACGCACCATGCGGGGTGAAGACGGCACGACCGTCCTGCAGGCTGTCCCAGCCCTTGATCAGGATAATCTCGTCGCGTGTCATCTCCGAAGCCCAGTACCAGCGTTGGCCGGCGCCATGCGCGACCTGATAGATCTCTCCGACCCGGTTCGGGAACACCTGGTCGGTAGCAACCAACGCATCCGGCCCGATGCTGGTGGCATCGGCGAGGGCGAGCGGGCTGCGCTGGACCGGCCCGGTGATCGGTCGCCAGACATTGACTTGCACGATCCGACCGCCGGAATTCAGCACCCGCTCGACCTCTTCGGCGCCCAAGGAATCCTTGGCGCGTTGCGGACCTGAAGCGACGGTGTAGTCGACATGAACGCGACTGGCTGGGCCGCGCGAGCCATCGGGGTTCTTGGCCCCAGCCGGGGTGTCGGAGCGGCGGGTGTGATCGAAGATCACCACCCGATCGGCGCCCGTCATGCCCTTCAGCAATGCCTCGATTTCCGGCTCGTACACCCGGGCGATCGCGTCGTCGTCGTAAAGATCGTCGACTGTCGTCGCATGACGCCGCAACTCGAAACCCTCGCGCTCGATCGACAGCTCCTCGGCGATGGCGCGCATGTCGGCGATCGCCACCTCACGATCTTCGGTCGCGAAAAAAATCTTCGGCTCACCGCCGGTCAGGGCCGAGGAGTGAAAGCTCGGCTTGGTGTCCTGGGGGACGATAAAGGTTAGCTTGGCGCGAACGTCGCGCGCGGGATCGCCCGCTGCCGGGCGGGCGGATGCCTGATGCGAAGCCATGACGAGAACCTCCGTTTCCGTTCACGCTATAATTAATGCATTTATGCTCGTAATTAATGCCAAAAACAGCATGAGTGCCGATCCGTTCCGTCCATTCCGCCTGGCCGCCGGGCGCCATGGTACGCTTTCTCGGCAAGGCGCGGCGCGGTATCCTGACGCGGCATCATGCATGGAGCGAGGTATGGACGCATCCGACCTGAAGGTGTTCGAGGCGGTGGCGAGGTTGGGTGGCATGGGCCGGGCGGCGGCCGAACTCAACACCGTGCAATCCAACGTGACCGCCCGCATCCGCCGGTTGGAGGATGAGTTGGGCGCCACGCTGTTCGAACGGCACAGCCGAGGCGTGACGCCGACATCGGCCGGCCGGCGCCTGTTGCCCTACGCCTCGATGGTGGAGGCGGTGCTCGCCGACGCACGGCGCGCCACGCTCGACGATGGCGACCTGGCGGGGGCGCTGACGATTGGGTCCCTGGAGACCACGGCGGCCCTGCGCCTGTCACCAATTCTGACCTCCTTCGTCAGCACCCATCCGGCGGTCGATCTCGCGCTGCGCACCGGCACGACGTGTGAGCTGATCGAAGACGTCCTGGCGCGACGGATCGAAGGGGCGTTCGTCTGTGGCCCGGTTGTCCACGGCGAGCTGGAGGCCGAAACGGTATTCCGGGAGGAGTTGGCGCTGCTGACCGCCCCAGGGGTCGACGGTATACAGGCGTTGAGCGCCGAGACCGGCGTCAAGATCGTGGTGTTGCGCGAGGGCTGTTCCTACCGTCAGCGCCTAGAGGACATCCTGGCTCGGCGCGGGGTGGTCGGGTTGCGCCGGCTGGAATTCGGCACCCTGGAAGCCATTATCGGCTGTGTGGCCGCCGGTATCGGCGTCACCTTGCTGCCGCGCGGATTGATCGGCCCGGTCTGGCGTGATGGCCGCGTGGCGGTGCACCCACTGGCGCCGCGCGACGCGTTGGTCGACACCGTGTTCGTACGCCGTCGGGACGGCTATGTTTCCAGCGCGTTGCGCGCTTTTCTTGATCACGCCCGCCCGGCGCTCACCCGGGTCGACGCGGCCTAAAGTTATCTCTGCAAGTGATCGCCGTGATCACTAAAAATCGTTTTCCCCGATCATGGCAACCGCCTAGCCTGCGCCCATGACCCTTCGTCATGACACCACCCTCGACACCATGGCCGGCCCGCATCCGTGGCGTGCGACGTTGGCTGGCGCCGCGGCGGTCTTTGTCGGCATCGGTCTGGCGCGGTTCGCCTACACGCCGCTGATCCCGGCGGTGATCGATGCCGGGTGGTTCGAACCGGCGGCGGCGGTCTATCTCGGCGCCGCCAACCTCGCGGGTTACCTGATCGGTGCGCTGTTGGCTTCCCGTCTGGCGTCACGATGGCCGGCGGTGAACGTGCTTCGGGCCATGATGCTGGTGGCGAGCGTCGCCATGCTCGCTTGCGCCACCCCCGTGTCGTTCGTTTGGTTCTTTGCTTGGCGCCTGGCGGCCGGGATCGCCGGTGGCGCGTTGATGGTGTTGGCCGCGCCCACCGTATTGCCGTTGGTTCCGATGGCGCGGCGTGGGTTCGCCGGCGGTGTGATCTTCACCGGGGTCGGGCTTGGCATCGCGGCGTCGGGCTCGTTGGTGCCGCTGCTGCTGACCCAAGGCATTGAAGCCGCCTGGATCGGGTTGGGGGTTTTGTGCCTCGCCCTCACCGCCCTCGCCTGGACCCAGTGGCCAAGCAGCACACCCTCCATCGCACCCGCAACCCCCGCCGCGCTGTCGCGCGGCACCACGTCGAGGGCGCGCCGCGCGCTGCGTGGCGTCTACGTCACCTACGGCCTGAACGCGGTGGGTTTGGTGCCGCACATGGTTTTTCTGGTGGATTTCGTGGCCCGGGGCCTCGATCGCGGGATCGCGGCGGGCGCGCTCTGTTGGATCGCTTTCGGCATTGGCGCCATACTTGGCCCAACCGCCGCCGGGGCCGTGGCCGACCGTATCGGTTTCGTGCGTGCCTTGCGCCTCGCCTTCATTATCCAGGCCGCCGCCACCGGGCTGATCCTGATCGATCAGAGCTGGCCCGCCCTGCTGGCCTCAAGCGCCATCGTCGGCGCCTTCGTGCCGGGCGTGGTGCCGTTGGTGCTGGGTCGGGTGCGCGCGCTCGCCCCGCCGGAACCGAAGCAGCAGCGCGCGGCCTGGAGTCTCGGAACCGCCGCCTTCGCATTGGGTCAGGCCGCCGCCGCCTACGCCTTGTCCTGGGTGTTCGCCCAAACCGGCGACTACACGCTGTTGTTCGCCGCCGGGGTCGTCGCGTTCGTGGTCGCCCTTGTCATCGACCTATTGGTGGGTCGGGATACCGAACGGGAATGACCGCGATCAGCCGCGGCCGACGAACGGCATCTTGGTCGCCATCACCGTCAGGGTCAGGATGTTGGCGTCCAGCGGCAGGCTGGCCATGTGCACCACGGCGCGGGCAACCTCACCCACGTCCATCATCGCCTCCGGTTTGATCTCGCCGTCGGCCTGCTTGACGCCGGACCTCATCCGCGCCGCCATCTCGGTTTCGGCGTTGCCGATGTCGATCTGGCCGACCGCGATATCGTATTTACGGCCGTCGAGCGCGGCGGTCTTGGTCAAGCCGGTGACCGCGTGCTTGGTGGCGGTATAGGGCGAGCTGTCCGGGCGCGGCGTGTGGGCCGAAATCGAGCCGTTGTTGATGATCCGCCCGCCCATCGGCGACTGCGCCTTCATCACCCGGAACGCCTCGCGAATACACCATAACACCCCGGTCAGATTGACGTCGACCACGGTGCGCCACTGCGCATCGGTCAACTCCTCCAAGGGCACGCCTGGCGCGTTCTGACCGGCGTTGTTGAACACCAGATCGAGCCGGCCAAAGTTCGCCACGGCGGTGTCGAACAACGCCTTGACCGAAGCTGGATCGCTGACATCGGTCGGCACCGCCAACGCCCGCGCGCCATCGGCGCCGGCCTCGACGATGGCGGCCTGAAGCGCGTCGGCGCGGCGCCCGGCCAAGGCCACGGACCAGCCATCGGCCAGCAGCGCCAGCGCCGTCTTCTTGCCGATCCCGGCGCTTGCCCCCGTCACGATCGCGATCTTGCTGTCGGCCATCGCCGATCCTCCTTGTGGTGTTCACCTTGGATGCCGCGACTATACCGCGACACACTCCGCGCGCACCCCCATCATAGCGCCACTCCGGCACGCACAGGACGATGACCCATGCCCAACACACCGCCGCCGTCGATCGACCCGTTTCCGCCCGGTCTCGCCCATGTCACCGGTGACGGCTCGCCCTATCCGCATGCCGTGGGCCACAAGTTCGAGATCAACGGCCGAGTGCGCCGGTTCGCCGGCAACACGGTGATCTGTCCGGTGCCGCCGGCCTCGCCCTTGATGGCCGCCTTGATCGCGCTGCAGGACGGGTTGAAGGTGGGTTCGTTCGCGCGATGTTTCGCGTTCCTGCCGCCCTCAAGCTTTCACATGACGCTGTTCGAAGGGGTGAACGATTCGGAACGCCTCACCGAGCGTTGGCCGACCGACCTGCCGCTGGACACCCCGCTCGACCAGGTGACCACGGCCTTTCGCAACCGGCTCGACGGCCTGACGCTCCCGGAGCCTTTTCGCCTGACGCCGGAGTGGCTGTCGTGCAGCCCGCGCGGCGGTTCGGTCTTGGTGTTGGCCGGCGCCGGCGAGATCGCCGAGCGCGCCCTACGGGCGGCGCGGGATGCCCTGTCCCAACGGTTGATCATGACCAAGCCGAACCACGCCGGCTACCGCTTCCACATCACGCTCAGTTACCAGATCGCCTGGCTGTCCGAGGAACAGGCCGACGACCTCGGGCGGGCCCAGACAATCCTGGTCGACCGGTTTCGTGCCTCGGTCCCCGAGATCGTGATCGGCCCGCCGGTATTCTGTACCTTCGAGGATATGACCCGCTTCGATCCGGTTCTGAGCCTTGTCTGAGCCCGAAAAGGCGCACGGGGTTGTCTCGGACTGGAATCGCGCCATGCTTCCAAGAAATACCGCCACGGAGGCCGCTCATGCGCACGCTGCTCGCTTTTTCTCTGCTGCTTCTGGCCTGGAGGCCGACCCTCGCCGCCGAACCGGTGCCTCTGATCGATGCTCATATTCATTACAGCCACGATGCCTGGGATCTGCTGCCGCCGGTTGACGCGGTGGCGGCGCTGCGCGCGGCGGGGCTGAAACGCGCCTTCGTCTCCAGTTCCAGCGACGAGGGAACCCAGAAGCTGTACGCCCTCGCCCCCGATCTCATCGTCCCGGTCTTGCGGCCTTACCGCGCCCGGGGCGAGACCAGCAGCTGGCTGCGCGACGACACGGTGCCGACGATGCTGGAAGCGCTGATGCAGCGCAACCGCTACGCCGGCATCGGCGAGTTCCATGTGTTCAGCGCCAACGCCGATCTGCCGGTGATGCGCGCTGTGGTGCGGCTTGCCGCCAAGCATCACGTGTTCCTGCATCTGCACGGCGATGCCGAGGCGGTGGAACGGGTGTTCGCCCAAGACCCCGACGCGCGCGTTCTCTGGGCTCATTCCGGGTTCGATCAACCCGAGGCGATCGGTGCCCTGTTGGCCAAATACGATCACCTGTGGGCCGATCTCGCCTTCCGCAGCGAGCACGGCGCCGACGGCACGGTGCCATCGGTCTGGCGCGGGCTGTTTGACCGCTTCCCCGACCGCTTCATGATCGGCACCGACACCTATACGCCGGAGCGCTGGTATTACGTCGGCCCGCACGCCACGTGGACCCGCGCCTGGCTGGCCGATCTGCCACCGGAGTTGGCCCGGCGGATCGCCTACGAGAACGCCGAAACCCTGGCGGCGTGGGGCCTCGGGGAATAATGCGGCGAGTGATCCGCGCGGCGCTTCTGGCGATCGTGGTCTGGCCGGCGGCCGCCATGGCCTGCCCCATCGAGCAGCCGGACGCCCGGGGCGACCGCTTTGCCGCTCGTGTTATCACCCAGCCCTCGACGATTCCGCTCAACGCGCCATTCTCCCTGATCGTCGAGGTGTGCCCGGTCGTCGGCGACACGGCTGCGGAGGCGATCACCCTCGACGCCACCATGCCAAGGCATCGGCATGGCATGAACTACCGGCCCGAGGTCACACGACTGGACGACGGGCGCTGGCGAGCCGACGGGTTCCTGTTCCACATGCCCGGCGCGTGGCGCATCGCGGTTGAGGTCGAGAGCCATGGCACCGTCGACCGGCTCACGCTGGACCGGACGGTGCCATGATCCGACTGCTGATCCTGCTTGGATTGCTGTGGCCGGCTTCAACATCGGCCGAGGTCGCGGTACTGGGCCTTGACGATGAAACGGTCGAAGCGATCTTGTCGCACGGGTCCTGGCCGCCCGAACCGGTCCGCGACCCGAGCAACCGGGTATCCGGCGATCCGGCGGCGATCCGGCTGGGCGCGGCGTTGTTCGACGACACCCGATTGTCGACCGATCAGCGGTTTGCCTGTTCCTCCTGCCACCGACCGGATTACGGTTTCGCCGAACCCAAGGCGCGCAGCGAAGGTCGAACGCTGCTAACGCGCAACACGCCCAGCCTATGGAACGTCGGTGGACAGCGCTGGTTCGGTTGGGACGGCGGCAACGACAATCTCTGGGCGCAGAGCCGCCGGCCGATCCTGGCGCCGGATGAGATGGCGAGCGACGCCGGTCACGTGGCACGGCTGATCCGCCAGGATGCCGGCCTCGCCGCCTGTTATCGGGCGGCGTTCGGACGCGCGGCGGCCGAGGTGCCGGCGGACGACGTGCTGGTCGACGTGGCCAAGGCGCTGGCCACTTGGCAGGAAACCCTGGTCAGCCCACCAACCCCGTTCGACCGGTTTCGCGACGCGCTGGCGGCGGGCGAGCTGGACAGCGCGGCGGTCTATCCCGAGGCGGCGCGGCGTGGGGCGGCGCTGTTCGTCGGTCGGGCGCGCTGCGCCTTCTGTCATGTCGGACCACGGTTCTCCAGCGGTGAGTTTCACGACGTGGGCATGCCGTATTTCCTCGAACGCGGGGTGGTCGACCCCGGCCGGCACGGCGGGCTGGCGGCGTTGAAAGCCAGCCAGCTTACCCGTCTCGGCCCGTGGAGCGACGATGCCGGGGGGGTGACCGGTTTCGCGACCCGGTATGTGCGGCCGCGCCACGCCGATTTCGGTGCGTTCCGGGTGCCGTCGCTGCGCGGCGTCGCCGAGACCGCGCCCTACATGCACGCCGGAAGCCTCACGACCCTGGCCGAGGTGATCGAGCACTATAATGACCCGCCACTCGACCGGCTGCACACCGACGGTGAACGGGTGATCCGCCCGCTCGGCCTAACCGACCGGGAAAAGGCCGACCTGCTCGCGTTCCTGCGCAGCCTGTCGCCGCGCCAGCCATCCCCGCCGCCGCCCGTGCCCTGCGGCGGCGGTTGATCGGGCAGCTGGACCCCGGACGGCGCCATCGGCGCCGATCCGGGGGCTAGAGTCGCTTCTTGCCCGGACTCAGAACGTGGTCGGACTGTTGGCCTTCTTGAAAGCGCTGATGTGCTGGACGGCGGCGGTGACACCTCCTGGCGTGTAGGGGATGTTCAAATAGTCGAGCGTTGATTCCACCGCCCCCAGCGCCGCGTACAGCATCGGCGCGTTCATATCGCCCATGTGGCCGATGCGGAACGCCTTACCGCCCAACTGGCCCAGGCCACCGCCAATGCCAACCATCATCTCGTCGCGGCAGACGGTACGGATTTGCTCGGCGTCGGTGCCTTCAGGCACCAGGATCGTGGTCACGCCATGCGAGCGTTCCGACGGCTCCAACGCGTTAAGCTCAACCGCGCCGGCGCCGGCCCAGGTATCAACCGCCTTCCACGTCGCCTCGGCCAGCACGCGGTGGCGCTGAAACACCCGCTCCAGGCCTTCTTCGAACAGACAGGTCAAACCCTCGCGCAGGCCGAAGATGTGCAGCTGTGGCGCGGTACCGCAGAAGGTGCGATAGCCCGGCCCCTTCATCCGTGGTGTCCAATCCCAGTACCGCTTCGGGTTCGGGCACTTCTGATGCACCGCGATGGCCTTCTCGTTGGCGGCCACGAAGCCGAGGCCCGGCGCCATCATCAGGCCCTTTTGCGAAGCGGCGATGGTGACATCAACGCCCCACTCGTCCATGCGGTAATCGATGGTGCCGAGCGAGGCGATGGTGTCGCACAGCAACAGCGCCGGGTGACCGCTGCGGTTCATCGCTTCGCGCACCGCCTTCACATCGCTGGTGATGCTGGTGCCGGTATCGGTCTGGACCAGCAGCACCGCCTTGATCTCGCGGGCGGTGTCATCGGCCAAGGCTTGACCCACCGCCTCGGGATCGAGCGCCCGGCGCCAACTGCCGGGCACGGTGCGAATCTCGATGCCCAGAGCCTGGGCCATGTCGCTCCAACTGCCGGAGAAATGCCCGGTCTCCGGCACCAGCGCCACATCGCCAGGAGCGAGGGTGTTGACCAAGGCCGCCTCCCAGGCGCCATGGCCGTTGGAGATGTAAGGCAGGATCTCGCCCTCGGTCTGGAACACCCGTTTCAGCATCCCCAACGAGGCGACGGCGGCTTCGATAAACTCCGGATCGCTCAAATCCATGGTGTCGCGGTGCATGGCGTTCTGCACCCGCGCCGGGATGTTGGTCGGCCCAGGGGTGTTGAGGAATTTTCGACCGCGCTTCATTGGGCGGTTGGTGAGCGACGCAAGGGTATCGGGCGCCATTGGCGGCTCCTATAATGGCGATAGCAGGTGTAAGGCAGGCCGGTAGACCCGGCCGGAGGCGTGACGGCCAAACCAGCCCGCCGGCACGATCTCCGCGCGGGCCCGCTTCGTCATCACACCCACCACCATAAGCTAATCCCAGCGAAAGGTCAGCCTTGAGCTGCTCCTACTGGTATCTGCTGGGTGAGGCAATGGATGTTGCCGCCACCGAGTAAAATCTCCCGCCCTGGAACACCGACGATCGCGCGATCCGGCAAGGCCTCGGCAATGATGCGAAGCGCCGCCTCGTCCGTGCGCGGGTCAAGCAGCGGCACCACCGCGCGGCCGTTGCACAGGTAGAAATTAGCGTAGGACGCCGCCAATCGGTCTCCGGCCCGGCGTGGTTTGGCATCCGGCCGAGGAACCAATCCCGCCGCTTCCTCCACCGTCATGAACAACGGGCCAGGCATGGGCAATCGGCGCACCTCCACCCCGGCCCGCTCCAGCTCCCGTTGCGCCGCCTCGGATCGCGGGCGCTGAGGATCGCGCGCGTCCGTTGGCCAGGTGAGCAGCGCCAGGTCCGCGGCCACCAGATGGATCAGATTGTCGATATGGCCTGTCGTCTCATCGTCGACCACGCCCTCGGGCAACCAGATCACCCGCTCGGCGCCGGTATAGGCACACAGCAAGGCTTCGGCTCCGCCCCGACCCAGCGCCGCGTTGCGCCCGGCGCTCAACACACATTCCTCGGTCACGATCAACGTGCCCTGCCCATCGGCGTGCAGCCCGCCGCCCTCCTGGATCAATGGACAGCGATAGCGTGGCATCCCCTCGGCATCGGCCACGGCGACGGCTACCCGATCATCATCGGCCCAGTCGTCATAAAGGCCGTGAACCGCGCCACCCCAAGCGTTGAAGATCCAGTCAACCGCCCGCCGCTCGCCCGCGCCGTTCACCACCACGGTTGGGCCGACGTCGCGCATCCAGGCATCGTTCGTGACCAGCGGCACCACCTTAACGGCGTCGGATAGAGCGGCCCGCGCCCGATCCATGCGGGCCGGAAGCACACCAACGGTCACCGGCTCGACCACAGCGATCGCCTCGGCCACGGCGGCGAAGGCTTCCTCCGCCGGCCGGGCATCCTCGCGCCAGGTGTCGCCGCGTACGGGCCACAACATCCAGGTGCCGGCGTGGGGCTCGAACTCTCCCGGCATATGGAACCCATCGGTTGCCGGGGTCGAGCCGAGCGCATCGCTCATGTGTTCCAGACCACCCGATCGGGAAACCGGCGCATGAGTATGGCGTTCAGCCGTGCCCGCAGCCGCTTCGCCGGTACCGGCTTGACCAGAAATCCATCGACACCCAGGCGCTTGGCCTCCATCACGCCGAAGTCGCCGGTCTCACCGGTCAGCAGGATGACCGGCACGTTGCACGCCAGGGCGGTGGAATCATCGCGGATGCGGCGCAACAACTCCAGCCCATCATCGCCGCCACTCGGCCGGTCGAGAGCGGCGTCGCAGATCACCAAATCGGTTTCGAAATCCGCCGCCATGGCCAAGGCCTCGTCAGCCGTCGCGGCCTCTGACGGCAGCGGCAAACCCAAGGCGTCCAGGGCACGCACCAGGGCCGCCCGGCTGTCTTCGTCCGGCTCGATCACCAGGACACGCAAACCCTCATAGTGGAAATGAGCGAACAGCCCATCCATCACCCGGGTCAGTTTCTTTGGCGCGGCCTGTGTCATTGCCTCGAAGTAGGTTGCGAGTACAGCCGGTGTCGAAATGTCAGAATAGTCGCCAAACCCGACGGGAATGCACAAGGAAACTACGCGAAACGCGCCAACCCGGAAAGTCATCCGCGATCGCGACGCGATCGGTCGTGTGCGCAACATCACCGGTGAGTTGCCGTCGCCGACGGTGACAGAACAACAGAGAATCCCTATTTGTGTCGGGATATCTTGTGGAGAGTCGCATGACCAAACCATCGATCGATTGGGACGACGAGTATTCCGCCGGTCCCCGCCGGTTGCTGCCGGGCCGAGGGGTGGCGCGTTGGAGCGGCGTCTCGTTGATCGCCTTGGTGGTCGCCACAATGCTGTACTACGCCGTCGGCATGGTGGTGATGCACCGGGTCGACGACGATCCGGATTTCGCCGCCGCCGAGGTGCCGGCCGGCGCGAGCAAGGCGGTCGCGGTCGCCGAGGCGTTGATCCGGCGCGAAATCGACGATTACTTCTGGGTCGCCAACGACCCGTTCTTCTTTCCCTCGGCCGTGCTCGACAACACGCCGAATTTCCAACAGGGCATCGTCTATGCTCTGTCGCGCTTCGCCATCGAGATGTCGGACCAGATCGGCCGCACCCGAGGCTCCTCCGAGGTCGATGCCGATCTCGACACGGCGGCGGGCCTGCTGAAATATCCCGGGGACGTGTGGATTTTCAATCTGTCCACGTCGCTGATGCCGACGGCCTCGTCGGAATCACAGTACCGCGCGGCGGCGCGCGCGTTGGCGTCCTACAACAAGCGGCTGGCGGCGGGAGAGGCGGTCTTCGAACGCCGGGCCGACAATCTGCTCGGGACCCTGGACCGCATCGCCGCCGATCTGGGATCGACCTCGGCGACCATCGATCAGCATCTGGCCGAGCCCAGCCCCGGGTTTTTCGACACCGAGGTCGACGACATCTTCTATCAGACAAAGGGCCGTCTCTATGCCTACTACCGCCTGTTGGACATGCTGGGCCAAGATTTCGGGTCCGTCCTCGGCGACAAGCAGGTGGTCTCGGCCTGGACCCAGATGCTGGACTCGATCCGCCAAGCGGCGGTGCTTGATCCGATCGTGGTGATGAACGGCGCGCCGGACGGCGTCTATTTCCCGAGCCATCTGGCGGTGCAGGGGTTCTATCTGCTGCGCGCGCGGACCCAACTGCGCGAGATTTCCAACATTCTGCAAAAATAGCTCATCAAACCCTATCAGACGGCAGCGGAAGCACGACACCTTCGGCGCGCTGCCGCTCCCGCTCGGTGACGGCCTCGGTCCGGCGATAGAGCTGAGTCGCGTTCTCGGGATTGCGGCCGACGGCCCCGAGCCGGCCGGCAACGTCCTGGCCAATGATCTGGGCCAGAAATGCGCTGGATGGGCGCGGGCGGCGCCGGCCGATGTCGCTCGCGTCGGCGGCCGCATCAAAGACCCCTGGCGGGCGCGTAAAAATCGGTCGCCGAAAGGCTTCCGACGAGCCTTGGAACGGATTGCTCCGACCCGTCGCCCCATCTCGCCGAGACAGCCGTGGATCGGCGGCATCGGCCCGGTCGCCCCTTAGGGCGCGTTCGGCTGGTGTCGGTTCGCCACGAGGCGGTGGTGGGACGCGGCGGCGATCATCGGCGGTAGCATCCGCCGCCCGAGCGCGCGGATCCTGCCCAGGCTCAACCGCGGGTATCCGCTGTCCCTGGCCCGTCACGCGGCCCGCAACCGCCGACAGCGGGCCTGGAACGTTAGCCGGCACGGTGAGGGGGGGCAGCACGACGATCATGCCTCCCTAAGATGACCTAACATCGCCTTAGGCTAGCATAGCGTAGCTTGTAAAATCGTTAACGGCCGGCCGGCGAAACCACAACACCGGTGATCACGTACCGCCCGATTTATCGCCGAGTTTGTCGAGTTGATCCTGAAGCCGCTCGACCTGCTCCTGCAGGGTCCGCACCGCTGCCGTGGTCGGATCGCTCTCGGCTTTCGGCGTCGCCGCCGTCCCGTGATCGGGCGTGCCGACACCGGCCTCGCCCGGCTGGAACAGCTTCATGGCCTGCTCGAACATGGCGAGATGGTTCTTCGTCATGTCCTCGAACGAGCTAAATGGATACATGCTGCCGAACGTGCCCTGCATGTAGCCGCGCATCCGCCCCTGGTTCTCGGCGAAGGCGCCCATCGCGCTTTCAAGATACTTCGGCAACACCAGCTGCAGGTTGTCGCCATAGAAGCCGATAAGCTGTCGCAGGAAGCTGATCGGCAGCAAGTTCTGCCCCTTGGCCTCCTCCTCGACGATGATTTGCGTCAGCACCGCCCGGGTGATGTCGTCGCCGGTCTTGGCGTCGTACACCACGAAATCCACACCGTCCTTCACCATCAGACAGAGATGGTCCAAGGTGACGTAGCTGCTGGTCGCCGTGTTGTAGAGCCGACGGTTCGCGTATTTTTTAATGGTGACCACGCCGTCGGCGCCGGTTTTGCCCATCTTTCCACCCACCGGCCGTCCGTTTTTGGCACGGGCCTCTTTCGATGATTCCGCCATAACGAGGTCGATCGCTCCGCGTTGGTGCTGCACCAATTGTGGATAACGATGCGCGTTCGTTTGTTGCTTTGCAACGGCAATCATCGATAAGCCGTGGATTTCAGCGGCTCTCGGCGATGCCGCGACGCGATAGAATAGCCATTCACCGGGGTGTTCGGTGGCTTGGCCGACCCCGGTTCGCGTGACATACTCGGCCATCATGTCGACCCCACCCGACCCGCACGACATCGCGCGCCGGTTCCTGGATCTCTGGCAGGATCAGGTGCAGGCCATGGCCACGGACCCCGAACTCGGCGACGCCGTCCGCCGATGGACGGCGTTGTGGGCCGGAACGATGCGTCCGCCAGGATTCGCGCCCGGCGTCGGTGCCCCGGGACAGCACCCCCCGGCACCGGACGGCCTGCAACCGGGCTACGCACCCGACCCTCGAACGGCTTATGATGGCACCTATGAGCGACGGGGATCAGACGCGAGGCGAACACACGGACGGCCAACGGCCGGGGCCGCGCCCGTTGCCGTTGTATCTGACGACGGCGGCGACGACCTGGCTCTCGTCCTACGCGAGCTCCGCCGCCTGGAGGAACGGATCGCTGACCTGGAAGCCCGGCTCAAGCGAGGCGGCGGCCAGCCTGAAAAACCAACTCGACGCGCTGGAAGCGGCGCTGAAGCAACCAAACGTCGGCAAACCAAGCGACAACCCTAGTCCAGCGGCGTTCGATACCGCGCTGGACCAGGAGGTACGCCGCCGGTTTGGCGCTTTTCTCGGCGGCATTGAGGCCTATCGTGCCCATCCCTATCGCCGCGTCGTGGATGAACCGCCGGTCTGCTGGAAAGAAGGCTCGACCCGGTTGTTGGATTACGGCCCGCTGCGCGACGGCGGGACCGAGGGCCGGCCGATCCTGGTGGTGCCGTCGCTGGTCAACCGCGGTTATGTGCTGGATCTGTCGAACGACCGCTCACTGATGCGCTGGCTGGTCGAACGCGGGTTCCGTCCCTTCCTGGTCGAGTGGGGCTTCCCCGGCGAGGCGGAGCGGCGGTTCACCCTGACCGACTACATCGCCGGGCGGTTGGAATCGGCGCTGGAAGCGGTTCTGGCCATCACCGGTCGGGCACCGGCGGTGATGGGCTATTGCATGGGCGGTTTGCTGGCGTTGGCGCTGGCCGAGCGCCGGCCACGCGATACCGGCGCCTTGGCGCTGTTGGCCACTCCATGGGATTTCGCCGCCGACGCGCCGCCGGTCGCCGCTGCCTTGCCGATGGTCGAGCCGTGGCTCGCCGCCACGATCGACGCGACCGGCTGGCTGCCGACCGACATGATCCAGACCCTGTTCTTCTCGCTCGATCCGATGCTGGTGATCCGGAAATTTCTCAGCTTCGCCGAGCTGGCGCCGGACAGCGATAACGCTCTTGAGTTCGTGGCCCTGGAGGATTGGTTGAACGACGGGGTTCCCCTGGCCGCCCCGGTGGCGCGTGAGACGCTGTTCGACTGGTATGGCCGCAACACCCCCGCCGCCGGGACCTGGCGCGTCGCCGGCCGGCCGGTGACCCCGGAGCGGGTGACAACCCCCACCCTGGCGATGATCCCGGCCCGCGACCGCATCGTGCCGCCGGCCTCGGCCCGGGCGCTGGCCGACCGGATGCCGAACGCCGTTCGGGCCGACGTGGCACTGGGACATATCGGCATGGCGGTCAGCGCCGGCGCCAAGCGTCGCGCCTGGACGACGCTCGCCGACTGGTTGGACGAGACTTGGCAGGAGAAACCCGCATGAACGACGCCACCCCACCATCGCACGACGCCGGCATTGCGGACGCCGACATGGCGGCGGCCCGCGATGCTTTTCAGACGCTGCACGAGGTGGTGAAGCACGCGCGCGCCACCCTGCATCGCAACATCTGGGACTACATGCGGGGCGGCACCGAGAGCGAGACCACAACCAAGCGCAATCGGTTGGCGTTCGACACGATCGCCTTCCGGCCACGGGTGCTGCGCGACATGCGGCAGGTCGACACCAGCGGGTCGTTCCTCGGCCACGCGTGCCGGCTGCCGCTGGTGTTGTGCCCGATCGGCAGCTTGGAAAGTTTCGCCGAGGACGGCCCGCTTCAGGCGATGCGCGCCGCCGCCGCCTATGGCGTGCCGCTGTTCCTGTCCTCGGTCGGCACCGTGCCGCTGGAAGATGTCGGCGCCATCGGCGGCACCAAGGTGTTCTGCCTGTACAAACGCGGCGACGACGCCTGGTTGGACGCCGTGATCGGCCGGGCGATCGACACCGGCTTCGACGCCTTCGCGCTGACCGTCGACAGCGCCTGGTACAGCCGGCGCGAACGCGACATCGCCAACCGCTTTATCAAGCCGTGGCGTCAGGTGCCGGGCATGGACTGGCAGAAGGCCTTGAGCTGGGCCGATATCGAACGGTTCAAGAAGAGCTATGACATCCCGCTGATCCTCAAGGGCATCGCCACCGCCGAGGACGCCGCCCTTGCGGTCGAGCACGGCGCCGAGATGATCTTCGTCTCCAACCACGGCGGCCGCCAATTGGATCACGGCCGGGGTGCGCTCGACGTGCTGCCCGAGGTGGTGGACGCGGTGGCCGGACGGGCGGCGGTCGCCGTCGACGGCGGTGTCACCCGCGGCAGCGACATCGTCAAGGCGCGGGCGCTGGGTGCGGATGTGGTCGGGATCGGCCGGCTGCTGTGCTGTGGCCTCGCCGCCGGGGGTGCCGCAGGCGTGGCCCGAGTGCTGGAGCTTCTCGAGGAAGAAGTCCGCATCGACCTCGGCTTGCTCGGCGTCAATAGCTTCGACCAACTTGAACCCGACCACCTGCATCCGGCCGAGCCGGTCGGTCCGCCGCATGTGTGGAGCCAGTACCCGCTGCTGAGCGACGACGACTACACCTACTAAATCGAAAGACGCTGATTCAGATCAACGTCTTCGGACTCCGGTTGTGGCAGGTCGGGCGCATCACTATTGTGCTGTGCAGAAGGTGAACAGGCGCCGCGCGGTACTGGACAGAATTGGACAACCTTGGCGATTCGCGACGCCTATTATGCTGCACTGCACAAAAACTGGAGAGAACCCATGACCGAAGTGGTGATCGCGGGCGCGGCCCGTACCCCCGTCGGCGCCTTTAACGGCAGCTTGAGCACCGTGGCCGCCAGCTATCTCGGCGAGGTGGCGATCCGCGCGGCGCTGGAGCGCGCCAAGACCGAGCCCGGCGAAGTGGATGAGGCGGTGTTGGGTCAGATCCTCACCGCCGCTGCCGGCCAGAACCCGGCGCGTCAAGCGGCGATCGGCGCCGGCATACCGGTCGAGCGCACGGCCTACGGCATCAACCAGCTGTGCGGCTCCGGCCTGCGGGCGGTGGCACTCGGCTATCAGGCGATCAAGCTCGGCGATGCCGAGGTCATGGTCTGCGGCGGCCAGGAGAGCATGAGCCTGGCGCCGCACGCCCAGCACCTACGCACCGGCCAGCGCATGGGCGACTTCCAGATGATCGACACCATGATCCGCGACGGCCTGTGGGACGCCTTCAACGGCTATCACATGGGCAACACCGCCGAGAACGTGGCCGAGAAATATCAGATCACCCGCGAGGACCAGGACGCGTTCGCGCTCGGCAGCCAGCAGAAGGCGGGTGCCGCCATGGCGTCGGGCCGGTTCACCGACGAGATCGCGCCGGTCACCATCAAGACCCGCCGGGGCGAGACCGTGGTCGACACCGACGAGTACCCGAAGCCCGACACTACCGCCGAGAGCCTGGCCAAGCTGCGGCCGGCCTTCCTGCGCGACGGCGGCACGGTGACCGCCGGTAACGCCTCGGGCATCAACGACGGCGCGGCGGTGGCGGTGCTGATGTCGGCGGAGAACGCGGCCAAGCGCGGGGTTACCCCGCTGGCCCGCATCGTGTCCTGGGCGACCGCCGGGGTCGATCCGGCGATCATGGGCACCGGCCCGATCCCGGCCAGCAAGCTGGCGCTAAAAAAGGCCGGCTGGTCGGCCGACGATCTCGATCTGGTCGAAGCCAACGAGGCGTTCGCCGCCCAGGCCTGCGCCGTCAACAAGGGTCTCGGCTGGGACACCAGCAAGGTCAACGTCAACGGCGGCGCCATAGCGCTCGGCCATCCGATCGGCGCGTCCGGCGCCCGGGTGCTGGTCACTCTGCTGCACGAGATGCAGAAGCGCGACGCCAAGAAGGGGTTGGCGACCCTGTGCATCGGCGGCGGCATGGGGGTCGCCCTGTGCGTCGAGCGCGACTGACCGTCGGCGGAAACGAAAAATAAACGAAAAATAAAGTGGGATGGCGGCGAACGGCCATCCCGACAACGATAAAAGCTCACAGGGAGGATTTCACATGGCACGCGTGGCACTGGTGACCGGCGGCACGAGAGGCATCGGCGAGGCGATCTCGATCGCGCTGAAGGAGGCGGGTTGTAATGTGGCGGCGACCTACGCCGGCAACGACGCGCGGGCCAAGGAATTCACCGGGCGCACCGGCATTCCGGCTTACAAATGGGACGTCGCCGATTTCGACGCCTGTCAGGCCGGCGTGGCCAAGGTCGAGGCCGATGTCGGGCCGATCGATATTCTGGTGAACAACGCCGGCATCACCCGTGACGGCACCATCCACAAGATGAGCCACGAGAGCTGGCAGGCGGTGATCGACACCAATCTCGGCTCCTGCTTCAACATGTGCCGGGCGACCATCGAGGGCATGCGGACGCGCAAATTCGGCCGGGTGGTCAACATCGGCTCGATCAACGGCCAGGCCGGTCAGTACGGCCAGGTCAACTACGCCGCCGCCAAGTCCGGCATCCACGGCTTCACCAAGGCCCTGGCCCAAGAGGGTGCCCGCGCCGGCATCACGGTGAACGCCATCGCCCCCGGCTACATCGACACCGACATGGTGGCCGCCGTGCCGGACGACGTGCTGGAGAAGATCAAGGCCCGCATCCCGGTCGGCCGTCTCGGCCACGCCAGCGAGATCGCCCGCGGCGTGGTGTTCCTGGTTGCCGACGACGCCGGCTTCGTCACCGGCTCGACCCTCAGCATCAACGGCGGCCAGCATATGTATTGAGGGGCGGCGGCTGCGATGTGAGTGCCCGCCCCTTCCTGCTTCGCCGCATTTCCGCTTTTTCGCATCCCCGGCCGGAGAGCCGGGGTCCGGAATCTTATATCCTGGATCCCGGATGGCTTCGCCTCGGGGAATGCGTGGAAGTGTCGTCACGACGAGCTAAATCACGATCCTACCCAAGGAGAAAACCATGAGCCAGGAACCGGCGACCGTGGTGATGGTCGAGTACGCCGACGCGTCGGAGGCGGTGCGGGCGGTGTTCGACGACATCATGGCGGCCAAGGGTCTCGATTTCGTGCCCAACGCCTGGAAGGTGTTCGCCAGCCACCCGCCGACCCTGAGGCGTCTGTGGTACGGGCTCAAGGAGGTGATGGCGCCCGGCGCGCTCGACCCGAAATTCAAGGAGATGATCGCCGTCGCCGTGTCGGTGACCAACGGTTGCGACTACTGCACCCGCAGCCACACCGCCGCCGCCCGCAAGCTCGGGATGAGCGACGCCGAGTACGGCGAGCTGCTGGCGGTGGTCGGCATGTTCAACCAGACCAACGCCCTGGCCGAGGCCTACAAGGTGCCGGTCGACGATGTGTTCCTGCGACCCTGGTCGGACGGCTGACCCTCCAGGCACGCCAGCACCGCCTCCAGCCGCCGGTCGCGCAGGCCCAATTCCCGGATATGCGCCACCGCGGCGGCGACATAATCCGGGTTCGAGCCGGAAAGACCCGCCGCCCCCGCCACGAGCGCCGCCTGCTGCGCGACCGTCAGCGCGCCGGCGTAATCGGCGTCGCGCCGGTCGACGGTGTAGGTGATCGCCCGGGTACGGACACCGGCACGGACACCGGCACGGGATGGCGCGGCGGTGTCCAACGCCACGGTCACCTCGGCCCGGCGGTAGGCGGAATAGTGGGCGATCTCGCGCTCGTCGAGATAATCGAGGGTCGCGGCCACGTCATCCGCCGCCACCCGATAGGCCACCCCTCGGCACGCCCCGCCCCGATCCAACCCCATGACCAGCCCCGGCCGCGCCACGGTACCGCGATGGTGGCGCGAGACCACGCACAGCCGGCGGTGCAGCCCGCGCACCAGGGCGGTCGCCCGCTCGCGATACGGAAACCCCGGCCGCCACATCAGCGAGCCATAGCCGAACACCCAGAGATCGCCGTCCGCCACACCGTTTCCTTCTTCGGGACGCTTCCTTATCCGGGGTCAAACCGTTAGGAATGTCCGCGCCCATCCAGACCCATCGCACCTAGGCCATGACAGCGCCCGACACAAGCCATCCAATGACCGCCGATCCTGCCCAGCGCCCCTCCCGGCGGCGCTGGATCTGGCTCCTCGTCATCGCCGGCGGGCTGCTGACCATCGGTTGGACCGTGGCATGGCAGTTGGTCGCGGCACGATCGCAGGCCACCGTCGACGGCTGGGTCGAGGCGCGTCGGGCCGCCGGCGAAACGCTGGAGCATGGCCCGATGGTGTTGTCCGGTTTCCCCTTGTCGGTCGACATCACGGTCAACGCCGTGCATTGGAGCCGAAAGGACGGTGACACCCTGCTGGTCGGCGCGACGCCGCATCTGATCGTCAGCGCCACGCCTTGGCGGCCCGGCACATTGGTGGTCCAGGCGCCTACCGGCGTGCGGGCGAGCGTCTCCGGGCTGTTGGGAACCTTGACCGGCGACAGCGCGCGGGCATCGTTCGAGATCGATCTCGGGCGACGGGCGGCCGAGGAGATCCGGTTCACCCTGCGCGATCTCGACCTCACCCTGCCGGGTGATGTCGCGCTTGCGTCGGTTGAGTGGGTGCGCGCCACGGTCGATCCGACACCGGCCGCCGATCCGAACGCCGGCACCGGCCGGCCGTCGCGAAGCCTGAGCGTCACGGCGGCGGTGCAAGGCGTGCTGCCGGCGGGCGTGGTGGATCCGCCGTTCGACGGCCGGGCGAATGGCACCCTGCGGGCCGTCATGCTTGGGCGGATCGACCCGGGGGATGGCGTTGCGGGGTTGGCTGAATGGCGTGATTCCGGCGGCGCCCTGGTGATTGAGCGGCTGCGTCTCGACTGGTTGCCGCTCGACGTGACGGCCGAGGGGGATTTCACCCTCGATCAGCTATTGCGGCCCGAAGGGGACGCCGTGGCGGAAATCCGAGGATTGGCTGACACGGTGGACCGCTTGGCCGCGCGCGGGCGGATCGAGCCTGGCGCCGCCGCCGTGCTCAAACTGGCGGCCGCGGCCTTCGCCAAGCCCGCGTCGGACGGCGTGGGGCAGGTGGTCCGGGCGCCGGTTCGCATCCGCGACGGCCGGTTGTCGATTGGCTCGGCGGTGCTGGCGCGGATCGGTTCGATCGCGCAATAAAGGCGCCCGCTGACGACACGGAGACTCAAGCGCTCAGTCGGCGCTGTCGCCCTCGGGGAACGGATCGGACTGCTTGGCCTCGATCACGTCGCGCCGGACACCACGGGTTCGGGCGAACAACTCGAAAAGCTTGTCACCCTCGCCCCAGCGAATGGCGCGCTGCAGATACGTCAGGTCCTCGGTGAACCGCTGCAGCATCTCCAGCACCGATTCCCGATTGTTCAGGAACACGTCGCGCCACATCTCCGGGCTCGACCCCGCCAGCCGGGTGAAATCGCGGAAACCGCCGGCCGAGAACCGGATCACGTCGCGCTGCTCCTGCCCCTCCAGGTCGAAGGCGGTGCCGACGATGGTGTAGGCGATCAGATGCGGCAAGTGCGAGGTCACGGCCAGTACCTTGTCGTGGTAGTCCGCCGACATGGTCTCGACGATCGCGCCACAGCGTGCCCAGAGCGTGGTGATCCGCGTGACGGCGTCCGGATCGGTTCCGCTTTCCGGGGTCAGGATCCAAAACCGCCCCTCGAACAGATCGCCGGACCCGGCATCGGGGCCCGATTTCTCGGACCCGGCGATCGGATGGCCGGGCACGAAGACCGCGCCCTTGGGCATGTGCGGGCGGATCGCGTGGATCACCGCCTGCTTAACCGAGCCGACATCGGTCACCACGGCACCGGGCGCGAGATGCGGGGCGATCATCCGGGCAATCGTCGCGTAGGTGCCCACCGGCGTGCAGATCACCACCAGATCGACACCCGCGACGGCCGCCGCCGGATCCGTGACGTAGGCGTCGGCGAGCCCCAGCTCCCGCGCCCGCTCAAGGACCGCCGCGTCGACGTCACAGGCGACCACCTCGGCGACAGCGCCAAACTTGCGCACCGCGCGGGCGATCGACGAGCCGAGGTTGCCGAACCCGATGATGGCGACCCGGTCGAACACCGTGTCAGCGGAGGGGGATGCACTCACACGGAGTCTCCATCCCGCGCATTACGGGTCATGAAGACGCGCAGGGCGTCGACCAGAGCGCGGTTCTCCTCCACGGTTCCAACCGACAGGCGAACCGCGTCAGGGATGCCGTAACTCGCCAGGTCGCGCACCAGAATGTCGCGGCTCGCCAGAAAAAGCCGAGCCTCCTTGGCGGTCTTGCCCGGCGTGTCGGGAAAGGTCAGCACCATGAAATTGGCAACGGTCGGTTGCGGGGTGAGACCGAGCTTGCGGAATGCCTCCTGCAGCCAGGGCATCCACCGGGTGTTGTGAGCCAGCGAGCGGTCATAAAATTCCGTGTCGCGCAGTGCCGCGATCCCGGCGGCCAATGCCGGGTAGTTCACGCCGTACGGTGGCTTGATCGAATACAGCACATCGGCGATCGGTTTCGGGCAATAGGCCCAGCCCAACCGCAGCCCCGCCATGCCGTACATCTTCGAGAAGGTGCGCAGCATGACCGTGTTGTCGGTCTCCTCGACCAACTCGATCCCGGCCGTGTAGTCCTTCCGTTGGACGTACTCGGCGTAAGCGGCGTCCAGCACCAACAGCACCCGGCTCGGCAGGTTGGCGCGCAGCCGGCGCACCTCGTCGCTCGATACGTAGGTGCCGGTCGGGTTATTCGGGTTGGCCAGGAACACTAGCTTGGTGCGCTCGGTCACCGCCGCCAGAATAGCGTCCACGCTGGCGGTGTAGCCGTCGTCGGGCGCCGAGACCGGCACACCACCCGCCACCTTGATCGCCAACGGGAACAACAGGAAGCCATATTGCGTGTGGATCGCCTCGTCGCCGGGTTCCAGGAACGCCAGACACAAGGTTTGGATCAACTCGTCCGACCCGCACCCGACGACGATCCGTTGAGCGTCGACCCCGTGACGTTCGGCAATGGCCTGGATCAGGCCCGACGCTTCAACCGGTGGGTAACGGTGCATGGTTGCCGCGACGGTCGTCATGGCGGCCATCGCCTTCGGCGACGGCCCCAGCGCGCCCTCGTTCAGGTTAAGCTTGATCACACGCTTGCTGCCCATCGGCGACAGCGGCGGCTTGTACGCCACAAGATCGGCAATCGCGGCTTTCGGGAGTACGGAGGGTTCCCGCCCTATGGCTTGGTCAGGGTCGACGCTGGGCATCGGCGTACCTTCGGCAACGGTTCTTGGGCCAATTGGTTTCGAAGTCAGTGCCCGGGGCGGGCGTAGGCGCCAACCACGCGCGCGCCGGTCGGAAGCGACGCCGGACCAACGAAGCCCTCGGTCACCATCAGCGACCACACGCCACCCCGCGGTGCCGGCGCCACGTCCAACGCACCGGAGATCGAGCCGGGAACGGCGTACAACGTGTCGTCGTCGCCGGATGGATCAGGATCTTGGCCGGCGACGCAGACCGCTGGTATGGCCACATCGCCAAAAAGCGGAAGCCGCGCAACAATACGCGGCCTCGCCAACCCCTCGATCAATAATTGAGGCCACCACCGCCAACGGGTCAGGGTCGGACATGGCAGCACGGCGAGGGTCGCACGCTCGACCGTGATCGCGCTCAACGCGGCGGCCGCGTCCGCCACCATTCGGATTTCGGTCGACACCCCGCCGCGCGCACGGGCGAGATCGGCGACGGTTTCCGCGCCTTCGGGTGCCCAGACGGCATAGATCGGGTCGATCTGGCGCGCCAAATTGGCCGCCAGGATCTCGCGCCACACACGCTCAAGCACTGGGACATCTAGACCGCCCGGCGCCGCCGCCAGCCGCCGCAGGATCGCCGCCTCGCGGCCGGGGCGCAAAAATGGCCCGCTCGAGGGTCCCTTGGCATCCGCTACGCGGCGACCGATAGCGATCCGCCGTTCGAGCAGGTCCAACAACTCGTCGTCGATCGCATCGATCTCGGCGCGCAAATCCTCCAACTTGGAAGCCACCGGTAATGGTGACGGATTGGCCATCCGCGTTCCTTGTGGTCGTCCAGGCTTCCCCTGTGCCGGCGGGGATTTCAGGACGGTGGCAGCGAGGTCGGCGCGGGAGCACCGCGCCTATACCGACCAACAGGTATCGAAGCACGCGGCGGAAGGCAAGCGGCCGACGCGGATGTCGTCGCGAAACGCCGTTGCACTTGACGCCGCTTCCGCCCATCTTCCGGTTCCATGACAACCGCGACCACACTCTCGACGATCAGCAGCGTGCAGGAGCTGGCGGCGCTGCGGCACCGGCTGCCCGGCCGGCGGCTGACGATCCCCGCCGATGAGCCGTTGCCGCTCGACCGTGGTGTGTCGCTCGGTCCTGCGACCGTCGCCTACACCACCTACGGCACGTTGAACGCAAAGCGTTCGAACGCCATCCTGGTGTGTCATGCCCTCACCGGCGATCATTACGCCGCCGAGCCGCATCCGATCACCGGCAAACCCGGTTGGTGGGAACAGGTCATCGGCAAGGGATTGCCGATCGACATCGATCGGTTCTTCGTGATCTGCGCCAACGTGATCGGCGGCTGTATGGGATCGACCGGCCCATCCGATATCAACCCGGCCACCGGCAAGCCTTATGGCCTGGATTTTCCAGTGATCACCATCGCCGACATGGTGCGGGCGCAGGTGCGGCTGATCGATCATCTCGGGATCGACAAATTGTTCGCGGTGATCGGCGGGTCCATGGGCGCCATGCAGGCGCTGCAATGGGCGGCGGATTATCCCGAGCGGGTGTTCGCCAGCGTGCCGATTGCCGGCGCCGCGCACCACACCGCCCAGAACATCGCGTTCCACGAGGTGGGGCGTCAGGCGATCATGGCTGATCCCGAGTGGCGCGGCGGGCGCTACCTGGAAGAGGGGACCGATCCCCGCCGCGGGCTGTCGGTCGCGCGGATGACCGCGCATGTCACCTATCTGTCGGAGCCGGCGCTGCACCGCAAATTCGGCCGCAACCTGCAGGACCGGAGTGGCGTGTCCTTCGGCTTCGACGCGGATTTTCAGGTCGAATCCTATCTGCGTCATCAGGGCAGCAGTTTCGTCGACCGGTTCGACGCCAACGCCTATCTCTACATCACCCGGGCGATGGATTATTTCGACCTGGCGGCCGAGCATGGCGGCGTGCTGGCCAACGCGTTCCAGGACACCCCGGTCCGGTTCTGCCTGATCTCGTTCACCTCCGATTGGCTGTTCCCGACGACCGAGAGCCGGAAGATCGTGCACGCGCTCAACGCGGTGGCGGCCAATGTGAGCTTCGTCGAGGTCGAAAGCGACAAAGGCCACGACAGTTTTCTATTGGATGAGCCGGAGTTCTTCCGGGTGCTCGACGGCTTCCTCAAAGGCTGTGCCGAGCACGCTAAGCTGCCAGTCTCAGTCACCGGGTCCGGAACGTAAGCGTGGCCGAGGCGCAACCGACCTGGCGCGCCGACCTGGCGCAAGTCGCCGCCATGGTGGCGCCCGGCTCCCGCGTGCTCGACGTTGGTTGCGGCGATGGTGCGCTGTTGACCCATCTAGCACGCGAGAAGGAAGTCGACGGCCGTGGTATCGAGATCAAGCAATCCGGCGTCAACGCGTGTGTGGCGCGCGGCCTGTCGGTCATCCAGGGCGATGCCGACACCGACCTCGCCGACTATCCCGATGACGCGTTCGACTACGTCATCCTGTCGCTGACGTTGCAGGCGACGCGCGATCCGAAGGCGGTGTTGCTGGATCTGGTGCGCATCGGCCGGCGGGCGATCGTCAGTTTCCCGAATTTCGGCCAGTGGCGGGTGCGTCTTCGGCTGTTGTTCCACGGCCGGATGCCGACCACCCCGGCGCTGCCGGACGCGTGGTGGTCGACCCAGAACATTCATCTGTGCACCATCGCCGACTTCGTTGAACTCGCCGCCGAGATGGGAATCGTGATCGAACGCGGGTTGGCGCTGGACGCCTCGGGCCAGCCACTACGCGTTGGAGCCGCGGGCCGTCTCGCCAACCTCATCGGCGAGACCGGGGTGTTCCTGCTCCGGAAGGATTGAGCGGCGTTCAGCCGATCTGGTCACCGGTCGCCAAGACCCGGTTCAGCACCAACGGGGCCGAGTACTCCCGGAACGTGGCCATGAAATCGGCGTTCTTGTGGTCCTCGAACGCGGCGGCGTCCTTATAAACCTCCCACAGGTGGAACGAGCCCGCACGGTCGTGATCGGCCGAAACCGAGAAGCCGAGGCACCCCTCCTGGGTCAGGCTGTTCTTGGCGTGCTGCTTGAGGCGTTCGGCGAAGGCGTCGGCGTTGGACGGATCGACGACCAGGTTCACGGCAACGACATACATGGCTTATTTCTTCCTTATCTCGGTGGTGTGTTCATACGCATCCTGACCCAGATGCGCGGGGCGGGGGGCCGGACTAGGCACCGGGATCAGCTCGCGGGCCCGGGCCAGGACCCGCTTGCGGTCGCGCCGCACGGCATAGACCTGCTTCTGTGCCTCGATCATGACCACTCCGGCGAAGGTGGTGAACCAGCGCTTGCCAATCTGTTCGATCGCCGGCGCCGACCGGATGATCAGCCCCGAGGTATAGGGCGGGGCGAACAGCGCCGATTCCGTCCGGGTCGGCGTGAAACGGCCGTCGCGCAGCAGCCGCGACAACTGGCCGGTGGTATAGGGCTGGCCATGGCCGAACGGTGTGTGATCGAACCGCGCCCACAAGCCGCGTCGGTTCGGCACCACCACCAACATGCGCCCATTGGCCGCCAGCACCCGCCACGCCTCGGCCATCATGGCGGCCCGCTGCTCGGTTCCCTCCAAGGCATGGATCAGCACGATACGATCGATCGAGGCGTCCTCCAGCGGCAGCTCGCCCTCGTCGACCAGGGCCGCGTGATTGGCACCCTCCGGCGGCCAGGCCAGCCCCCCCTGTTGCGCCGGCATGAAGGCGATCACTCGCTCCGCTTCACCACGAAACGGCCTCAGATAGGGACCCGCATAGCCAAGGCCGAGCAGGGACTGGCCGCGCAGGTCGGGCCAGAGCGCGCGTATCCGGCGGCGGATCATGCGCCGGGCCAGATGACCGAGCGTCCCGTCGTAGAATTCCCGCAGATCGATGGCGTCGACGAACATGAGCGCAGTGTAGCAGACCGGCGCGTCCGCTAGTGCCCCCGACATGCGCCGTCGTGGGCGTTAACGCGCGAAACCGCCGAACGGTGTCAGGTAGACCGCGCCGATCCTATCGAGAGCCCTGGTGACATCGGCGTTTGGGTTGCCATAGACCACAATCCGCTTGTGATCGGTGACGGCCATGAACCGCTTGGCGAACGTGGCGCCGAACGTTCCAAGATGGATCAGGGTGGCGGCGGAGTCCCGATAGCGCTCGTAGATGTGGCAGGTCTTCTGGTCGGCGTCGATCAGCCACTCGTAGTTCAGGGTGTCGGGCTCGTTGGCCTGTGTCGCCGCGACCATCTCCCGCATCAGCGCGCGGAATGCCTCCAGTTGCCCCGGCTTGATGTCAACCTCAAGTAGCCAATGCACCTGCTCGGTCATTGTTCCCTCCCCTCTTGTTGCCGTCATCACTCATCAACTTACTCGATAGTCGCGAATGACGTCGGGGTTCGGATCGGCGCCCAGGCCGGGGCCATCGGGAACCGCGAAATCGCCCTCCGCCGGATCGAGCCAGCGGTCGTACAGCATGGCCTCGGGCGTGACGTAAAACCGCTCGATCAGCCCGGGGTTCGGCAGCGCCGCCGCCAGATGCAGGGTCGCCAGGAAGCCGGGGCCGAAATACGGCGAATGCGGCATCACCTGCACGCCCGCCGCCTCGCACACCGCCGCCGCCTTGCGGAATTCGGTGATGCCGCCGACCTTGGTCACACTCGGTTGGGCGTAGTCGATGGCGCCGGCCTGGACCGCCTGGGCGAACTGCATGGCCGTGCACCAGTTCTCCCCCGCCGCGATCGGCACACCGGTCTGGCGCCGAAGCTCGGCCAGGGCGGCAAAATCCTCCGGTGGGAAAATCGGCTCCTCCAGCCAGTGCAGATCGAACGCATCCAGCGCCACCGCCATGTGCCGTGCCCGCTCCGGCGTCCAGGGACAGTTCACATCGACCATGATCGGGATATCGTCGCCGGCGGCGATCCGGGCGGCGCCGACCTCGGCCTCGGCGATCTCGTGCAGCTTGATGTAGCGGTAGCCCTGGGCCAGCGACGCCTTGACGTCGCGCACCACCGCGTCGACGTCGCGCAGGATGAACAGCGAGGCATACGCCGGCAGTTTGCGCTCGGTCGTGCCGCCCAGCAGACGCGCCAGCGGCAATCCCGCCGCCTTGCCGGCGATGTCCCACAGGGCGATGTCCAGGCCGGATAGTGCGAACAAGGTGATGCCGTGCCGGCCGAACAGATGCAGCTTTTGCTGCAAACGGTGGTTCAGCCCGGCGATGTCGCGCGCGTCCTCGCCAATCACCGCCGGCGCGATCATGTGGGTCACCGCCGCCGTCACCGCGTCCAGACAGTGATACCCGAAGGCATCGCCCCAGCCGACCAGACCGGTGTCCGTGGTCACCTTGACCAAACAGAAGTCCAGCACCTGCCATTTACCGGTGGCGAAATCCTTCACCGGGCCGCTGTGGTTGAAGGGGATGCGCAGCGGCACGGCTTCGACGTGGGCGATCTTCATCGGGACCTCCAGATTGGACGGACGGGTGACCAGCATCAACCCGGAAAGGATAACGCGCCATCTTGTGGCGAGCGGCAAATCTTAATGCTAGGTTCCCGATCCGTCGCCCACTCCGTCGTCCTAGTCGACGGCATCCCCGCCTGTCCGACCTAGAGGAAAAGCGCATGGCTGCCCTAGAAATCGTCCTGGTTCCGGCGCTGTCCGACAACTATGTCTACCTGCTGCACGATAGCGCCAGCAACACCACGGCGGTGGTCGATCCGGCCGATGACGCGCCGGTGGAAGCCGCTCTGGCGGCGCGCGGCTGGACCCTGACCCACATCCTGAACACCCATCACCACCACGATCACATCGGCGGCAATGACGCGCTGAAGGCGAAGTACGGTGTGCCGATCATCGGCCCACGCGCCGAGACCGCGCGGATTCCCGACATGGACGTCACGGTCGGCGACGGCGACACCTACGATCTGGATGGCCATGTTGCCCAGGTGTTCGACACACCGGGCCACACCACCGGGCACATCGCCTTCTACTTCGCGGATTCCCAGGCGCTGTTCTGCGGCGATACCTTGTTCGCGCTGGGCTGTGGCCGGATGTTCGAGGGCACGCCGGAGCAGTTCTGGACGTCGCTGAAGAAGCTGCGCGCGCTGCCGGCCGCGACCAGGATCTATTGCGGCCACGAGTACACCGCCGCCAACGCCGCCTATGCGGTGTCGATCGACGGCGGCAACGCCAAGCTCCAGGCCCGCGCCGCCGAGATCAAACGGCTGCGCGCCGCCGACCAGCCAACCATTCCCTCGACGCTTGGCGAGGAGTTGGATACCAATCCTTTCCTGCGCGCCGACGACCCGTCGATCGCCGCCGCCGTCGGCAAGGCCGGTGCCGATCCGGTCACGGTGTTTGCCGCCATCCGCGCCGGCAAGGACAATTTCTGACCGGATTGCCGGTCATCTTTTGGGAGACCTAGCGAATGAAGCTCTATTACGCCGCCGCCTCGCCCTTCGTGCGAAAAGTCCTGGCTCAGGCTCACGAGACCGGCATCGTTGACCAGATCGATCTCGAAACCGTCGCGACATCGCCGGTGCAGGTCGATCCGGGCGTCGCCGCGGTTAACCCGGTGAAGAAGATTCCGGCGCTGGCGACCAATGACGGCATGACGTTGTTCGACTCGCCGGTGATCTGCGAGTATCTCGACAGCCAACACAGCGGCGCCAAAATGTTCCCCGCCGTTGGTCCCGCCCGGTGGGAGGCGTTGCGTCTGCAGGCGTTGGGTGACGGGCTGATGGACGCCGCCATCCTCGGGATCTACGAGGGCCGCATCCGGCCCGAGGACAAGCGCTATCAACCCTGGGTCGACGCGCAAATGGCCAAGGTCGACGGCGCGCTCGATGATCTGGAAAGCAAGGCCGGCACGCTGGGCGACCGGGTGGACATCGGCACCATCACCGTGGGCTGCGCGCTCGGCTACCTTGATTTCCGCTATGCGGACAAGGATTGGCGGGCGGGCCGCCCGGCGCTTGCCGCGTGGTACGCCCGGTTCTCGGCCCGGCCGTCGATGCAGGCCACCGCGCCAAAGGCGGCATGAGCGTCTCGGTCGAAACCCGCCGCCTGATCGACACCCTCCGGTTGGAACCCCATCCGGAGGGTGGCTGGTATCGCGAAACCTATCGCGATGCCCCGGATGGCGGCGAACGGGGGGCGGTTACCCAGATCTTCTATCTGCTCGCGGCAGGCGAGGTGTCGGCCTGGCACCGGGTGACCGACGCGACCGAGATCTGGCACCATTACGCCGGCGCGCCGCTCACCCTCACCCTGTCACCGGGCGGCCACGACGCCGAGGCCCATACGTTGGGGGGCGATGTGTTGACCGGTCAAACACCGCACGTGGTGGTACGCCCCGGCTGGTGGCAGACAGCGGCGTCGCTGGGCGCGTGGACGCTGTGCGGCTGCACGGTGGCGCCCGCCTTCGAGTTCGCCGGGTTCGAGATGGCGCCGCCCGATTGGCGACCGACCCCGCGTCCGACGGCCGGTTGACGGCAGGCGATCAGAGCGGCTCGATCCGCAGCAACCCGAGTTTCGCGAGCCAGAGCGCGGTGCGCCATGTGAGTGGCTCCGAGGTGACGTCGAGGCGTACAGACCCGGCGGTCATCACGTGATCGAGCAGGGCCCGGCCGCGGTCGGGCAAGCGGGGATCGAGCACCGCCATCGGCAAGGCGGCAAGCGTCTCGAAGTCGTCCAATGGCGCTTCCGTCGCGAGGCTGAACCGTGCCCCGGACGCCAAATCGCGCGAGGCGAACCCGCCGAACAGCGCGAACGGATCCGCCGCCGCCGTGCTCGGGCCGGTCGGACCCGCCACGCCATCCTGGATCGCCCGCTCCCGCCGGGCGCGTTGTTCGGCCCATAGCTCCTCATACCGCCGAATGATTACCGACCAGCCATAGACCGAACGGGCACGCACACGGCCCGCTTCGCCCATACGCCGCCGCAGGGCGGGATCGTCCGCCAGGACGACCAACGCCCGTGCCGCCGCTTCGACATCCACCGCGATCGTCTGCGCCATCTGCGCGTGAAACGTGGCTTCGTTGTCGAACCCGGACAGCCGACGCCACGCCAGATCGGCGCCGCTGCCGCCGGGCGGCAGATGGATCGGCGCGCGAAACCCGGTTTCGCCCTCGACCACCGTGTCCTTGTAGCCGTCCCAGTCCGACACCACGCAGGGCAGGCCGGCCGCCATCGCCTCGATCGGGGTCAGCCCGAAACTCTCCTGCACGTTGTCGGCCAGCGACAGGAACACATCACCCGCCGCCAACGCGTCGTTCTTAACCACAGGGTCACGGGCATCGACATGGATCACCCGGACGGTTGGCGCCAACGCCCCGGCGGCCGTCAGGAACGCCGCCCGCGACACATCGTCGTGAAACCATCCAGCCAACACGCAGACCAAGGGTGCTGAGCCGCGCGCCGCCGCCAAACCCAGGGCGCGGAACATCGGAATCGGATGCGCCTTGGCGTGCGCCGCCAACCGGCCGAGGTAGAGCACCGCCACATCCCCATCGGCGATGCCGTGCCGGGCACGAAACGCCGCGCGACGATCCGGCGTGGCCCGGATCGCCTCCGGCTCCACGCCCAGCGGGATGACCGGCAGCATCGGTCGCACCATCGGTGCCGCGATGCCGAAGCGCTCGGCAAGATAGGCGGCCTGCTGCTCCAGGCAGCGTGACACCAGATCATGAATCGCGGCCGAGGTGCAGATCAGCGCATCCCACGGCTGCACCGGCGCGACCATAAGCTCGCGCACCGCGTCCAACGCCCGGGCGGTCGACATGGTGTGGGTGATGCCGGTCAGGGCGTAGGTGGTGTCGCCCGCATGTCGGCGGCGCCAGGCGAAGGGTGCCAACACCGGACCGGGTACGAACAGCCCACCGGGCTCGGCCAATGCACGGGCCTGCACACGGGGAATGATCCGGATCGCCCGATCGGTCGGAAACCGGGTACGGACCGCCGCCTCGGTCACGTCGGTCGTGGGGTGCACGAACAGCGGCCCCGGCGCGCCGTGATCGAGATGCGCGCGCAGAAAATCCCGGGTCGCCACCGCGAGCCCGGTCAGCCGCTCACGCGCCGGGTCGAGGCCCGCCGTGTCGTACAAGATAGCGGATCGCCCCGGTGTCATCCCGCACTCCCGGACGGCGACGGTTTGCGCCGGATCAGCTCCTTGGCGGCGAGTACCGCGCCCGCGACGATCAGCAGGCACGCGGCCCACACCTCCCAGCTCGCCACCGCCAGCCCAGCCACCACCAGCACCACGGTCGACAGCAGCGGCGCCGCGTAGGACGCCGCCCCCAACGCTTGGATGTCGCCGTGCTTGACCCCGATGTCCCAGGTGAAGAACGCCCCGCCGACCGGCCCGATGCCAAGCGCCAGAACCGCCAGCCACTCGCCGGGACCGGCCGGCCAGACCGTGGTCTCGAAGATCAGATGCGACGGCACCGCCAGAGCCGCCGCCACGGCGCAGAATCCGGCCACGGCATCGGTCGGCACATGGCCGAGGCGCCGCGAGACGATCGAGTAGGTCGACCAGGTCACCGCGCACACCGCCGCCGCCGCGTAGCCCAACGTGTAGCGCGCATCGAACGCCAGCGCCTCACCCTTGGTCACCAGCAACCCCGCGCCGACCAAGCCAAGCAGTGCTCCCGCCAGGTGGAACCAGCGCAACCGCTCTCCCGGCAACAACGCCGAGAACACCACGATGAGCAAGGGCCAGAGATAGGCGATCAGGCTGGCGTCGACCGCCGGGGCGTTGCGCAGCGCCAGGAAGTAGAAGAAGTGATAGCCGAACAGGCCGCCGACCCCGAGCACCCAGACCGGCCACGCCTGACGCAGATGGACCAGCGGATTGGTCCCGCGCGCCAGACTGGCCACCACCCCGATCACGGTGGCGACGCTGAAGGTCATCGCCAGGAGCTGGAACGGCGGCACCCGGCCGGACAGGGCGGTGAGAAGCGCCAGGAGCGCCCACATCAGGACGGCGGTAAATCCAATCAACGTGGCACGGCGGCGGCGGGACAACACCGCCGGATTGGTGGGCTTAACGTCGCCGATCACGGGCGGCGGACGCCATCCGTCGCCGTCAGATTCACCCACACTTCGAATACCCGCAGGCGGTGCACAGATCGCAGCCTTCCTGTCGTATCAGCGCCACCGAGCCGCAGCTCGGGCATTGACCCGGCGCGCCGCCGAGATTGACCACCTGCCGTGGTTTGCCGAGATCAAGCTCCAGATTGTCGCGTGGTGTTAGGAAGCCGATCTCCAGCATATGCTCCTCGATCACCCCGCCGATCGCCGCCAACAGCGACGGCACGTACTTGCCCTTCATCCAATGACCGCCGCGTGGATCGAACACCGCCTTCAGCTCATCGACCACGAAGGACACATCGCCGCCGCGCCGGAACACCGCGCTGATCATCCGGGTGAGCGCCACGGTCCAGGCGAAATGCTCCATGTTCTTGGAGTTGATGAACACCTCGAACGGCCGCCGACGCCCCGCCTGCTCAATGTCGTTGAGGGTGATGTAGATCGCGTGATCGCTGTCCGGCCATTTGATCTTGTAGGTCCGCCCCGGCAAGGCACCCGGCCGGTCCAGCGGCTCCATCAGGTGGATGATTTCCTGCCCCCTCGGCTCGGCGCCGAGTTCAGTAACGGGGACAACCGGTTGCTCCGGCTCCTCGCGCTTGGTGGCCAAGACCGCGCCGGTGACCGCGTTCGGCCGGTAGGTCGTGCAGCCCTTGCAGCCCAGGGCGTAGGCCTGCCGATAGACGTCGCGAAACGCCTCGAAGGAGATGTCCTCGGGGCAGTTGATGGTCTTGGAGATCGAGCTGTCGACGTATTTCTGCACCGCCGCCTGCATCACCACGTGATCACGCGGCATCAAGGTCTGGACGTCGACAAAGGCGTCGGTCAGCGGGGCCGTCTCGCCCTTGAGTTGGCGGAACAGACGGTAGGCGAAATCGCTCACCTCCTCGGTCTTGCGGCGGCCGTCCGGCATCAACACGGTGCGGTCGTAGGTAAAGCTGAACACCGGCTCCAGCCCCGAGGAAACGTTGTCGGCGAACAGCGAAATGGTGCCGGTC
>JABMNR010000079.1 GCA_013203465.1 Alphaproteobacteria bacterium | reverse complement strand
CCTGCTCCTGCTCCATCCAGTCCATGGTGGCGTTGCCATCATGAACCTCGCCGATCTTATACGACCGGCCCGTGTAATAGAGGATACGCTCGGTTGTCGTCGTCTTACCGGCATCGATGTGAGCCATGATGCCGATGTTTCGGTACATCTCGAGCGGATGTGTGCGGGGCATAACGCGCGTCCTTGTCGTCGCCGGCGACAGTTACCAGCGGTAGTGTGAGAAGGCCTTGTTGGCCTCGGCCATACGATGGGTGTCTTCGCGCTTCTTCACGGCGGCGCCGCGGTTGTTGGCGGCGTCGACAAGCTCGCCCGACAGGCGTTCCTGCATGGTCTTTTCCGAACGCTTGCGCGCGGCGTCGATCAGCCAGCGAATGCCCAGGGCCTGGGCACGCTCCGACCGAACCTCGATCGGAACCTGATACGTCGCTCCACCAACCCGACGTGAGCGTACTTCGATGTGCGGCTTCACGTTCTCAAGCGCGTCGTGAAACAGCCGAACCGGCTCCTGGCCAGAACGCTTCTCGGCGCGATCGAACGCGCCGTACACGATGCCTTCGGCGACGGATCGCTTGCCGTCGTACATGAGGCAGCTCATGAACTTTGATACAACCTGATCGGTATACTTCGCGTCCGGCAGTACCGGACGCTTTTCCGCGCGATGGCGACGGGACATCTAGGCCTCTCCTTACTTCGGTCGCTTGGCGCCATATTTCGAACGGCGCTGACGACGATCCTTCACGCCCTGAGTATCAAGGGTGCCACGGATGATGTGATAGCGAACGCCCGGCAGATCCTTGACGCGGCCGCCTCGGATCATGACGACCGAGTGCTCCTGTAGATTGTGACCTTCGCCGGGGATATAGCTGATGACCTCAAACCCGTTGGTCAGACGGACGCGCGCGACCTTGCGGAGCGCCGAGTTCGGCTTCTTCGGGGTTGTGGTGTAGACGCGCGTACACACACCGCGCTTCTGCGGACACGCTTGAAGCGCTGGAACCTTGTTGCGCGTCGCCGGGACCTTGCGGCCATGGCGGACCAGTTGGTTGATCGTCGGCATCGTCGATCCTCTCGACCAAAACGCGCGCGCCTACCACGGCCGATATCGCACCGCCGTGGCATGCCCGCTAAATAAATTGGCTCCTCGGCGAGGAGCCCCGATGTATCACGTCCCTGCGTCGTGGCGCTGTGTTTGAACCGCCAAGCGCCCCGCGCCGTCGAGTTCACCACCAGCCCCAAATCAAGGTGCGCGGATACTATTGACGCGTCCTGTCCGGGTCAAGCGGTTATTCCGGCAAAAAACCCGGTTTTCCTCGCTTCTTGCCCCATTGCGATGGAGACCCCACGCGAACACCACCCCAGGGCGACACCGGCCCCGTCGCCTCACGACGGGGCCGGTGTCATGTCCTCCCGCACCGGTTCCAAGCACCCGGCTACGGCTTACTCGGCCGCCGACACCTCGGTGTCGGATTCCAGTCTCGGGGTATCAGCCTCGACCAGCACCTCCGGCGCGGCCGGCGCGAGCTCACGATCACGATCCGCCGCCAATCGGCGCATACGGTTCATCACGCTGCCCGTACCCGCCGGGATGAGACGGCCGACGATGACATTCTCCTTCAACCCCTCAAGGCCATCCCGCTTGCCCGACACAGCAGCCTCGGTAAGGACGCGGGTGGTCTCCTGGAACGACGCCGCCGAGATGAACGACTTGGTCTGCAACGACGCCTTGGTGATGCCTTGCAGAACCGGCTTGGCCTGCGCCGGCCGCAAGTCATCGGCGAGGGCCCTTTCGTTGGCCTCATCGAACTCGTCGCGGTCGACAGTCTCGCCAAGCAGCAACGTGGTGTCGCCAGCCTCGGTGACCTCGACCTTCTGCAGCATCTGCCGAACGATAACCTCGATGTGCTTGTCGTTGATCTTCACACCCTGCAGCCGATAGACCTCCTGAATCTCATTGATCAGGTAGTCCGCCAGTGCCTCGACCCCCAGGATGTTCAGAATGTCGTGTGGCACGCGGGCGCCGTCGAGCAGCATGTCGCCCTTCTGCACGTAATCGCCCTCGTGCACGGCCAAGTGCTTACCCTTCGGGATCATGTACTCGGTCGGCTCGCCGTCCTCCGCGGCGGGCCGGACGATCACCCGGCGCTTGGTCTTGTAGTCCTTGCCGAACTCCACCCGGCCGTCACCTTCCGCGATAACCGCGAAATCCTTCGGGCGTCGGGCTTCGAACAACTCGGCCACGCGAGGTAGACCACCGGTGATATCGCGGGTCTTCGACGATTCACGCGGGATACGCGCCAGCACGTCGCCCGCCTTTACCCTCGCGGCGTTGTCGACCGACAGAATGGCGTCGACCGACATGAAGTAGCGCGCCTCCAGACCGTTCGCCAACTGCACCACCTCACCGCTTTCGTCGCGCAGGGTAATGCGGGGCTTCAGGTCGTTGCCGCGTGGTTGCTGTTTCCAGTCAACCACGACACGGGAGGCGATGCCCGTTGCCTCATCGGTGACCTCACGCATCGACACGCCATCCACCAAGTCGACGAAATGGGCCATGCCTTCCCGCTCCGTCAGGATCGGAATGGTATAGGGATCCCACTCGGCCATCTTGTGGCCAGGCTCGACCTTGGTGCCGTCATCGACCAGGAGTTTGGCGCCATATGGCACCCGGTGGCGCGCCCGCTCTCGGTCCTGATCGTCAAGCAGAGCGATCTCGGTGTTGCGACTCATCACCACCATGATGCCATCGGAGTTGACGACGACGTTGCGGTTGAGAAGCTTGACCGAAGCCGCCACGGTGGCCTCGATCGACGATTGCTCCGCACCGCGCTGGGCGGCGCCACCGATGTGGAAGGTCCGCATCGTCAACTGGGTGCCCGGCTCGCCGATCGACTGCGCGGCAATGACACCAACCGCCTCGCCAATGTTCACCGACGTTCCGCGCGCCAGGTCACGGCCGTAACAGCAACCGCACACCCCGACCTTGGTCTCGCAGGTCAGCACCGAGCGGATGCGCACCGTATCGATGCCGGCCGTCTCGATCATCTCGACCATTGCCTCGTCGATGATCTCACTGGCCTTGGCGAGAACCTCACCCGACAACGGATCGAGCACATCATCGCAGGCCGTCCGGCCCAAGATGCGGTCGCCCAACGGCTCCAACACCTCGCCCCCGTCCACCACGGCACCGACGGTGAGGCCGCGATTGGTCCCGCAATCGAGCTCGGTGATAATGCAGTCCTGCGCCACGTCGACCAAGCGACGGGTCAGGTAGCCCGAGTTCGCGGTCTTGAGCGCGGTATCGGCCAAGCCCTTGCGGGCACCGTGGGTCGAGTTGAAGTACTCGAGCACGGTCAAGCCTTCCTTGAAGTTCGAGATGATCGGCGTTTCGATAATCTCACCCGACGGCTTGGCCATCAGCCCGCGCATACCTGCAAGCTGCTTGATCTGAGCGGCCGATCCACGCGCGCCGGAATGCGCCATCATCCACACCGCGTTGACGTCCTTGCCCGGCTCATCGGTGGCAATACCGCCCATCATCTCCTCGGCCACCTGATCGGTGCAGCGCGACCAGACGTCAACCACCTTGTTGTACTTCTCGCCTTGGGTGATCAGGCCGTCGAGATATTGCTGCTCGAACTCCTTGACCTGATCGTTGGCTTCCTCAACCAGTCTTTGCTTGGCCTCGGGAATGACCAGGTCATCCTTGCCGAACGAGATGCCGGCCCGACACGCATGCCCGAAGCCCAGCTGCATCAGCCGGTCGGCGAAGATCACCGTGTCCTTTTGGCCGCAGTGGCGATAGACGATATCGATGACGTTGGAGACTTCCTTCTTTGTCATCACCCGGTTGATCAGCTCAAAGCGGATCTTCGGGTTGTCCGGCAGAAGCTCGGACAGCTTCAGTCGGCCCGGCGTGGTTTCCACGCGCTTGGTGACCTTCTCGCCGTTCTCGTCATAGGTGGTGACGCGCGCCTGCACCTTGGTGTGCAGCTTGACCGCGCCCGAACTGATGGCGTGCTCGACCTCCGACGCCTCGGCGAACACCATGCCTTGGCCAGGCATGCCCTCGCGTTCGAGCGACAGGTAGTAAAGGCCGAGAACGATGTCCTGGCTCGGCACGATGATCGGCTTGCCGTTAGCCGGGCTGAGGATGTTGTTGGTCGACATCATCAGCACGCGGGCTTCGAGCTGGGCTTCGAGGCTGAGGGGCACATGGACCGCCATCTGGTCACCGTCGAAATCGGCGTTAAAGGCCGTGCAGACCAGCGGATGCAGCTGGATCGCCTTGCCTT
>JABMNR010000078.1 GCA_013203465.1 Alphaproteobacteria bacterium | reverse complement strand
GGTGGTCAGCCAATGGGCGATCGCCTTGGCCACCGCCACCGCCGGCAAGGGCAGTCCGGACAACGCCAGTTGGTCGAGCCCGCCATCGTCCACATCCTGTTGGAACAGCCGGTCGAAGGACAGCATCGCCGCCAACAACGCGGTGACCCAAAGGATGCCTGGAGCGATCTTCGACAGCAGCGCGGGGGTGGGGCCAAGGCCGAGCGGGAACAGCGCCACCACCACCACGAAAAACGCGAGGGTCATGGCGATATCGGCGCCCTGCCGGCGGGCCAAACGCAGATCGCGCGCGATCAGGGCCAGAAAGCCGCTCACGCCAACCCGCCAAACGCCACGGGCGCTTGAGAAAACGCGGCGGGATCGAGGCTGTCGGCGCCATCACCAAGATCGATGGCGACATGGGTCGCCGCCACCACCAGCCCGCCAGCCCGGCGATGCTCGGCAATCGCGCGTTCCAGGGCGGCGACCGACGCGGTGTCGAGACCGACCGTCGGTTCGTCCAAAAGCCACAGCGGCGCGCCCGAGGCCAACACCCGAGCCAAGGCGGCGCGCCGGCGCTGGCCCGCCGACAACCAGCCGGCCGGCACATCCACCAAATGCTCGATATCGAGGGTCGCGAACGCCGCATCCAAGGACTCGGTCGAGCGGCCGGCGATCCGTAGCGCCGCGATCCCGTTCTCCCGCGCCGTCAGCGCCGACTTCAAGGCATCGGCGTGCCCAAGAAGGGCGATCCGGCGGCCATGCGCCTCGCGGTCATCGTCGATCGAACTCCCGGACCACAGGACCGAGCCACCATGCGGTGATGCCAAGCCCGCAAGCACCCGGATCAAGCTGGTCTTGCCGCCGCCATTTCGTCCGGCAAGACGCAACGCGCCGCCGGCTTCGAGCGTCAGAGTCAGGCCGGTGAATACCGGGCGTCCGCCGCGCGCGACGGCAAGGTCACGGGCTTCCAGGGTGGGCGGAGGTGCGCTGCTGGGTGCCATCGCGTCTCTATACCGCGAGGGATGGCCGGGAGAAGAAGAAAAGCAGAGAGAAGAAGCGGCGCCGCCTGCGGGGGGGAGGGGAGGTACGGCGCCGCTTCCTAGTCAAGCGGGGTTACCCCCGCCCGGCGATCGGAACACCCGATGGCCTTGACCGTCATATGGGAACGCGAGTGGCCGATGTCGAGCCGGTGCACCGGATGCGACACTCCGCCGCATCGGCGCCCGTGCCAAGGATTGGCGCCGGCCGGAGCGTGGTCTACATTCGTCGCTCGTCCTCCAAGGAGTTCCCGCCATGGCCTTCACTCCGGCTTCCGACGCGCTCAAGCGATTCACGGTGCTCGACCTCACGCGGGTGCGCTCTGGCCCGACCTGCGTGCGCCAGCTCGCCGACTGGGGAGCGAACGTCATCAAGATCGAGCTGCCGGAAGCACTGGAAGGCGGCAACCAGCTGGGCGGCAAGCGTCATGGCTCCGATTTCCAGAACCTGCACCGCAACAAACGGGCGCTGTCGCTGAACCTGAAGGAAGCCGAAGGTGTCGCGGTGCTGAGCAAGATGGTCGAGACCGCCGACGTGGTGGTCGAGAATTTCCGGCCGGATGTGAAAACACGGCTCGGCATCGATTACGACGCCCTCGCGGCCATCAACCCGCGCATCGTCTACGCCTCGATCTCCGGGTTTGGCCAGGACGGCCCCTACGCCAAACGACCCGGCTTCGATCAAATCGCCCAGGGCATGGGCGGGTTGATGAGCATCACCGGCCTGCCGGGCCAGGGACCGGTGCGCGCCGGCATTCCGCTGGCCGACCTGACCGCCGGGTTGTTCGCGTCGATCGGTATCTTCATCGCGCTGTTGGAGCGGGAGGAAAGCGGCAAGGGCCAGTGGGTGCAGACCTCGCTGCTGCAGGCCCAGGCCTTCATGCTGGATTTTCAGGCCGCGCGCTGGACCATGGACGGCGACGTACCGAAACAAGCCGGCAACGATCACCCAACCTCGATCCCGACCGGGGTGTTCACCACCACCGACGGCTACATCAACATCGCGGTCGCCGGGCAGGCGATCTGGACACGGTTCTGCACCTCCATCGACCGCGGGGATCTGGTCGATCACCCGGACTACGCCACTGGCGAGGCACGATCCGCCAACCGCCACGCGCTGAACGCCATCATCGATGCGATCACCCGCACCCGGTCCTCGGAAGAGTGGGTGACCTCGTTCAACGAGGCCGGCGTGCCGGCGGGGCCGATCAACACCATCGACAAGGTGTTCCAGGACCCGCAGGTCCAGCACCTGCGCCTCGCTCGCGAGATCGACTCGCCGACGATCGGCCGGCGCATCGGCTTGGTCGGCCAACCGGTTGTCCTGAGCCGGACACCCAGTGATATCGTGCGCCACCCGCCGGACCCGGGCGAGCAGAGCGATGAAATTCTGGCCGAATACGGCTACACCGCCGCGCAGATCGCCGATCTGCGGGCGCGCACCATCATCTAAAGAGCGAGAGACAGCATGGCCATCCAGGAAGCCGAGACCGAACACCAGCCCATCCTCGTCGACCGCCGGGGGCACATCGGTGTCGTCACGTTCAACAACCCGGCCAAGCACAACGCCATGTCGCTGGACATGTGGCGCGGCGCGCGCGAGGCGGTGGCGAGCTTCGCCGACGATGACAACATCCGCTGCGTAGTGTTCACCGGGGCCGGGAACAAAGCCTTCGTGGCCGGCGCCGACATCTCGAAATTTGAGAACGAACGCTCCTCGGTCACGCACATCGAGGCCTACAACAAGGCGGTGTCGGAGTATCACCGGAGCGTTCAGAACCTGATGAAACCAACGATCGCCCGGATCGACGGGTACTGCATCGGCGGCGGCTTGGCGATCGCGCTGGACGCCGACATCCGCATCGCCTCCGATGATTCGCGTTACGCGGTGCCGGCCGCCAAGCTCGGCATCGGCTATGTTTTCGAGGGAATTCGCCGGCTGTACGACATCGTCGGTCCGGCCTTTGTCGCCGAAATCTTCTATACCGCCCGTCAGTTCGACGCCGAGGAAGCGCGGATCATGGGGCTGGTGAACCGTGTCGTCCCCAAGGCCGAGCTGGACGACGTGGTGTGGCCGTTGGCCGAACGCATCGCTGGCAACGCACCCTTGTCGGTGCAGGCGGTCAAGGCGTCGCTGATCGAACTCGCCAAGCCGCAGGCCGAGTGGGACCTCGCGAAGCCGGAGGCCGCCGTGCGCAAGTGCTTCGACAGCAACGACTACAAGGAAGGCCGCACCGCCTTCATGGAAAAACGCAAGCCGGTGTTCACCGCCAGCTGACCGGCGCGCCCTACCCCAACCGTCCCTTGAACGGCTGACCCGTCACCAGGGACACCAGATGGGCGGCAAGCAGGATGAACAGGATCACCGCCATCACCTGAAGCGTGGTCCACGGGATCAACGGCGCTTCGAACGTCTCGCGCGGGCGCCGCTGACCCCAACGAGACAGCGCGATTAGGCCAACACTGGCGGCGAGCAGGAAGAGAGTCCACGTCAACGTCATCCGGCGTAGATTGGGTCTTCATGCCGTTTCGACGAGGGGAGGGCTCGATCATGACTGACACCACCGTCGCCCCGCACGCCGCCTACGACCCGGCCCGGTTCCAACCCGTCACCTGGATCGAGCACGCCGAGGCCTTGCGTTCCGGCGCCGATACGCCGAGCACCTATCTCGAACGCTGCCTCGCGGTGATCGACGCGCGCGAGCCCGTGGTCAAGGCCTGGGTCACCTTGAACGTCGCGGGCGCCCGGGCGCAGGCCGAAGCCGCCGACAAACGCTGGAAGGCGGGGGCGCCGCTGTCGCCGATCGACGGCATGCCGATCGGCATCAAGGATCTGTACATGACCAAGGACATGCCGACCCAGATGGGCAGTCCGCTCTACGCCGGCCGCACCACGGGGGAGGATTCGGCCTGTGTCCAGGCGCTGCGCCGGGCGGGCGCGGTGATCCTGGGCAAGACGGTGACGACGGAATTGGGGTTCTCGCATCCCGGACCGACCACCAACCCGTTCGATCCGGAACGCACGCCGGGTGGCTCGTCCTCCGGTTCGGCCGCCGCCGTCGGCGCGGCGATGGTGCCGGCGGCGCTCGGCAGCCAAGTCGTCGGCTCGATCATCCGCCCCGCCGGGTTCTGCGCCAACACCGCGATCAAGCCGACCCTGGGCGCGCTGCATCGGGGCGAGCGCCAAGGTCTCAGCCACAGTCATCTCGGGGTGCACGCCGGCAGCGTCGCCGATCTCTGGGCGGTATCCCACGCCATCGCCAAGCACGCCGGCGGCGACCCCGGGCACCCAGGCCTGTACGGCCCGGAGGTCGCGCCATCGGCCGAGCGGCCACGGCGTCTGATCGTGATCGAGAGCGAGGGATGGGACAAAACCGACGGCACCACCCGCGCCGCGTTTCAGCAGCTGATTAATGCTCTGGCTTCCGGTGGTGTGGAGATTGTCGGCCGCGTCGATCACAACGACATCGACGCCTTCGAGAACGCGATCGACGGCAGCCTGCTGCTGTGCCGTGACATCTGCGGCTGGGAGCTGCGCTGGACCCTGCGCAATCTGGCGGAAAAGGACATCACCCAACTCAGCCCCAGCATGCGCACCCGGCTGGAGTTGGCCGAGGCCATGGCCGTCGACGACTACCGCGCGGCGCTGTCCACCCGCGAGGCGATGCGCACCCGGTTCCGCGCGTTGGCGGCGACCGCCGACGCCATGATCTCGCTGTCCTCGGCCGGGCCGGCACCGCGCATGGCCGACACCGCGAACACCCAGGGCGAACCCGGGGTGGCCCACGCCACCGGCCTGCCGGCCTACAACGCCTGGACCTCGGCCGTGGGGTGCCCGGCGGTCACGGTGCCGATGTTGAGCGTCGGTGGCATGCCGGTCGGCATCCAGATCATCGGCCGGCACGACAACGACTGGCGGGCCGCCGGGATCGCGCGGTGGCTGGTAGAGCAAATTGATCCTGTAACGGTGTGACGATGGAATCACGCTACGCAAAAATGTCTAGAAACGCCGAGGCATGATCTCGCCTACGGTCCAAGTCTTTTGGGAGGACTTCCTCGCAACCCGGCCCGATCCAGAGACCGACCGGCAACGCCTGCACGATGTCTTTGCGTTCGATGACAATCCGGAGGGAGCGGCGTTCTGCGCGGCGGCCGTTATAGCTGGCGATAAAGTCGCGACCTCGGGGCTGCTTGCCATGTACGACGCCGAAGGCCGTTCCCACCCCGTTCCCGGTGATCTCGAAATCGTCACTGAGTTCGATGGAACGCCCCGTGCCGTTATCGGGATCGAACGGGTCGATAGCGCACCGTACGGGGCTATCGACGCGGCATTTGCCCGCGCGGAGGGTGACGGATCGCTGACCGCGTGGCGTAAACTTCACCAACGATACTACGGTCAGCAATGCGCCGAACTCGGCTTATCGCTCACAGACAAGACTCAACTGTTGCGGATTTTCTTCCGCTGCATTCATCCGACGCCACGAGCCCGCTGAGCAACCGCCGGCTTATTCCGCCGCCTCGATCGCCACTTCCTCGGCCTTGGCCGCCTTCTCACCGTCGATGGTCAACGCGCCATCGATCACGGTGACTCGTACCGCCGTGCCGTCGCGCAGCTTGCCTTCCAGGATGCGGTTGGCCAGCGGGTTCTGCAGCGAACGCTGAATCACCCGCTTCAACGGCCGGGCGCCGTAGACCGGGTCGTACCCCGTCTCCGCCAGCCAGGCGAGCGCGGCGTCGTCCAACTCCAGCGTAATACCCCGGTCGGCCAGCATGGCGCGCAACCGGCCAAGCTGGATGTCGACGATGCTTTTCATGTTCTCCCGACCCAGGCGGGTGAACAGCAGAATCTCGTCCAACCGGTTCAGGAACTCGGGACGGAAGGCGTGGCGCACCACCTCCATGACCGGCTCGCGCACCACGTCCACCGGCTCGCCGTCCGGCTGGCCGGCCAGAATGTCGGCGCCCAGGTTGGAGGTCAGGATGATCAAGGTGTTGCGGAAATCCACCGTCCGCCCGTGCCCGTCGGTCAACCGGCCGTCGTCCAGCACTTGCAGCAGCACGTTGAACACATCGGGATGCGCCTTCTCGACCTCGTCGAACAGCACGACCTGATAGGGCCGCCGCCGCACCGCCTCGGTCAGGGTGCCGCCCTCCTCGTAGCCGACATAGCCCGGTGGCGCACCGATCAGCCGCGCCACCGCGTGCTTCTCCATGAACTCCGACATGTCGAGCCGGACCATGGCGTGCTCGTCATCGAACAGGAACCCGGCGAGCGCCTTGGTCAGCTCGGTCTTGCCGACGCCGGTGGGGCCGAGGAACAGGAACGAGCCGATTGGCCGGTTCGGGTCCTGCAACCCGGCACGGGCGCGCCGTACCGCGTTGGAGACGGCGGCGATCGCCTCGTCCTGGCCGATCACCCGCTGATGCAGGCTGCTCTCCATGGCCAACAGCTTGTCGCGCTCGCCTTCCAACATCTTATCGACCGGAATGCCGGTCCAGCGCGAGACCACGGCGGCGATGTCGGCGTCGTTGACCTCTTCCTTGAGCATCCGTTTTGAGGACACGTCGTCGGCCTGAGCCAAGGTCTGCTCCAGATTGGGGATCACCGAATAGGTCAGCTCCCCCGCCCGGGTGAGGTCGCCCGAGCGCTTGGCCACCTCGAGCTCCTGGCGCGCCTGGTCAAGCTTCTCCTTCACCTTCTGCGCGCCGGTCAGCATCTCCTTCTCATTCTGCCAGCGCTTGGTGAGCTCCCCCGCCCGCACCTCAAGTCCGGAGAGCTCCCCTTCCAGGGTTTCCAACCGCTCGCGACTCGCCTTGTCGTCCTCCTTCTTCAGCGCCTCGCGCTCGATTTTCAGTTGGATGATCTTGCGATCGAGCTCGTCGAGCTGCTCGGGCTTGCTGTCGACCTCCATGCGCCGCCCGCTGGCCGCCTCGTCCATCAGGTCGATGGCCTTGTCCGGCAGGAAGCGGTCGGTGATGTAGCGGTTGGACAGATTGGCCGCCGCCACCAGCGCACCATCGGTGATGCGCACGCCATGGTGCAGCTCGTACTTCTCCTTCAGCCCGCGCAGGATCGAGATCGTCTCGACCACGCCCGGCTCCGACACGAACACCGGTTGGAACCGCCGCGCCAAGGCCGCGTCCTTCTCGATGTGCTTGCGGAATTCATCGAGCGTGGTGGCGCCGACGCAGTGCAGCTCACCGCGCGCCAGAGCCGGTTTCAGCATGTTGGAGGCGTCCATCGATCCCTCGGCGGCACCGGCGCCGACCAGGGTGTGCAGCTCGTCAATGAACAACACGGTCTCACCTTCGCTCTGCCCGAGCTCGGTCAACACCGCCTTCAGACGCTCCTCGAACTCGCCACGGAACTTGGCGCCGGCGATCAGGGAGCCGAGATCAAGCACCAGCAACTGCTTGTTCTTCAGTCCTTCGGGCACATCGCCGTTAACAATCCGTTGCGCCAAACCCTCGATGATCGCGGTCTTGCCGACCCCCGGCTCACCGATCAGCACCGGGTTGTTCTTGGTGCGGCGGGACAGCACCTGGATGGTGCGACGGATCTCCTCGTCACGGCCTATCACGGGGTCGAGCTTGCCGTTCCGTGCCGCCTCGGTCAGATCGCGGGTGTATTTCTTCAGCGCGTCGAAATTGCCTTCGGCGTTGGCGCTATCGGCCGTCCGGCCCTTGCGGATGTCGTTGATCGCGCGTTCCAGCTCTTGCGGCACCAGGCCCGCTTGCTTCAACGCCTCGGCGACGTCGGTGCCGGACGCCAGGGTCATCGCCAGCAGCAAACGCTCAACGGTGACGTATTGGTCGCCGGACTTCTCGGCGATCTCCTCGGCTTGGGCGAGAATCCGCGCCAACTCGGGCGACATATAAACCTGACCCGCGCCCGATCCCTCGACTTGCGGGATCTTCGCCAACAGCTCGGTGACCCGCTGGGACGCCGCCTTGGCGTCACCGCCGGCACGGTTGATCAGATTGCTCGCCAGACCTTCCTTGTCATCGAGGAAAATCTTGAGCAAATGCTCGGGCAACAGGCGTTGGTGACCCTGACCCAGGGCGAAGGTCTGCGCGGACTGAAGAAACCCGCGCGAGCGATCGGATAGTTTCTCGAAATTCATCATCGTCTCCGTCTGTACCGCGTTCAGCCAGTACCGCCGTCACGCCCCATACCCGGCAACGTGATCGACGTTCGAAGGAGGTTCACCGACCGCCCCCATCGGCACCATGGTATCCGATCGACGGACAACGGCGCGGCCCGAAACGGCACCGCCCTCCCACTGGATTTAGATAGGTGTTGCGATCTTGCCACACAAGATGGCCTCCCGGCCGTGATGCCCGATTTCCTGGTGGTTGCACGAATTCAGGTGGCGCGGGAGCGTTGACAAGGCGACCCACGCGGCGTTGTTCTCTCCGCCATGACCGTCACGATCCGCGCCATCAACCGATTCCCCATCAAGGGCCTCTCGGCCGAACCGCTCGAATCCGTCGAGCTGAGCCCGGGCCTGCCCTTGCCACATGATCGCCGTTTCGCCATCGCCCATGGCTCGGCACCGATCGACCCAGCGAACCCGGTATGGCTCTCGAAAGCCCATTTCCTGCAATTGATGAGCAACCCACGCTTGGCCGCGCTCGGGATCAACTACGACGCGGCAAGCACAACCCTGACCATCACCCGCGGCGGACGTCCGGTGGCGCGCGGCGACCTGTCGAACCAGATGGGGCGCACGGTGATCGAACAGTTCTTCTCGGCCTTCATGAAGGCCGATCTTCGCGGCGCGCCTAAGCTGGTCGATCGCGGCGACCATGCGTTCAGCGACGCGGACGCACCCTTCGTCTCGATCCTGAACGCCGCCTCGATTACCGATCTGGAACGGGTGGTGGGTCAGCCCGTCGACCCAATACGGTTTCGCGGCAACATATTGGTCGACGGCGGACCCCCTTGGATCGAGGCGGCTTGGGTCGGTCACCGGGTTCGACTGGGTAGCGCTGAACTAAAGATCATGGAAGCGATTGGTCGTTGCGCGGCCACCAACGTGGACCCGAACACCGGCGCGCGCGACCGCACGATCCCGCGTGATTTACGCCACGGCTTTGGACACGAACAGTGTGGCGTCTATGCCCAGGTCGTGGCCGGTGGACGTGTGGCGGTTGGTGACGCTGTCGAGATCGTCGACTGAAACCACCGCCCCGCGACGCCCCCGAAGCCTAGCCCAACCGCTTGCCCGCGATACGACGGATCAGCTCGCCGCAGCCGCTCCGTCGTCGTCGTCGTTCGACGCGGCGGCCTTGGGCGGGGAAGCAGCCGCGCCACCGGCGCTCGGCGCCACCGGCGCCCGGCGCCGTCTGGGTGGCCGACGCTCACCCGTTTCCGACCCGCCCGACAACTTCAAGGTTCGGCGAATGCCATCCTCCTCAACCGACGGCTCATCGGCCAGTTCAGCAGGAGGAATCTCGGCCTGCACGTTCTCCGCCGGGACGTTCTCCACCGGGACATCCTCAGCCGGGACATTCTCAGCCGTTAGATCAATACTCACCGGCGCGGATTTCACGTCACCTTCCACGTCCCCGGATTCATCGGCGACCGCGTGGCTTCGGATCGCTTCAACCTCGGCTTTGTCAGCCTGGGTATTGTCAATTCGGGTATCGTCGACTTGGGTATCATCGACTTGGGGCGCACGGAAATCATCTCGACCCTGACGCCGGTGGTTGCTCCGGCCATGCTCGTCGCCAGCGTCAGCCGGCTGGTCTTCCCGGCCACTGGTCCCGCGGGCTTCATCGCGTGCCCGCCGGGCGCCGTCGCGCTCGCCGGCCTCGGGCTCCTCACCGTCGCCCCACTCACGACCTTGCGTGTTGGGTTGGTCGCCGGTGCCGCCGTTCCGTCGTTCGTCCCCGCGCTCCTCGTTGAAAGCGTTCAGGATCCAGAAATAATGCTCGGCATGCTGATAGTAGCTTTCAGCCAGCACCCGGTCACCGGAGGCCGCCGCGTCGCGCGCCAGGTTCTGATACTTCTCATGAACCTGATTGGCGTTGCCGCGAATGCGCACGTCCGGGCCGTTGCTGTCGTAAGCTTGATTGCGGTTTGGTGTACTCGGTCGGCGATTACTACCACGACCGCGACCACGCTTTTGGTGTGGACCTTGTCTCATGCCTGTCACGTTTCCCGTTCTGCCGAAACGGACCCCTCGTCCGTTTCCGTCACTCTCCGACTGTCCGCTATCAACATTCGGACGAAATAGCGGACGACGTTCCCGATGTTCGGGTGCGAGCCAACCAGTGGTGACCCGCGCGCCTGTCGTCGATTGAGTGACCGCATCCGGCGTCAACGCCGCGATTGCGAATGCCACAGTATCGCTGTTCGTGCGTTATTCCAAGCAAAACCGATCGTATACAGTCAGTCATCACGACTGTCGTTCCATTGCAGCACGAGCGCACGCGTCATCCCGGACAGGTCGTCGCGGCTCGCGACAACCACCAACCCCGCCTCGGTCATCAACGCGGCTACCCTATCCCGCTGACCTTGGCCAAGTTCCAGCACCACCACCCCGCCGGGGGCCAGCATGCCACCCAGCAACGGTGCCAGCTCGCGGTACGCATCAAGGCCATCGGCGCCGGCGAACAACGCCGCCGGTGGATCATGGCGGGTCACCTCGGGCGCCAAATACCGTACCGCTCCGATCTCGACATAGGGTGGATTGCACAGAATCAAATCCACCGGCCCGATGACGGCCTGGGTCCAATCCGCCACCTCGAAGCGCGCTCGGCCGGCCGAGCCGTTGGCCGTCGCGTTTTGCCGCGCAACCGCGACCGCCCCCGCCGCCCGATCGATCCCAAGCCCGCTTGCCCGGGGAAACTCGGCAAGCGCCGCCAACAGCAGGCAGCCGGTACCGGTGCCGAGATCAAGCAGTCGCGCCGGGGGGGCCCGGTCGTGGAATGCCTCCACCGCCGCTTCAATCAGTGTCTCGCTGTCGGGGCGGGGGTCCAACGTCTCGGGGCCAAGTGCCAAGTCGAGGGTCCAGAACGCGCGACGACCGAGGATCCGGCTCGCCGGCTCCCGCGCCATCCGGCGGGTCAACAACGCCTCGAACGCTTCCCGCGCGCTGTCCGCGACTGCATCGCGCTCATGCGGCCACACCTCCCGCCCAAGGACATGGCCAAGCAACAGGCGCGCATCAAGGCGCGGGGCCTCGACTCCGGCCGACCGCAATCGGTCGGCGGCAACCCGCAGCAGATCGGCGATGGCCGTCATACGGCCGCGATCACGTGAGGGTCGCCAGACGTTCGGCCTCATCCTGGGCGACCAGCGCGTCGACAATCTCGTCCAAGGCCTCACCGGTCATGATCTTGTCGATCTTGTGCAGGGTCAGATTGATGCGATGATCGGTCACCCGGCCCTGGGGAAAGTTATAGGTGCGGATACGCTCCGAGCGATCGCCGGAACCGACCTGGCTTTTCCGATCGGCCGCGCGTTCCGCGTCGCGTTGGCCGCGCTCCATATCGTACAGCCGGGCGCGCAGGATCTTCATCGCCTTGGCTCGGTTCTTGTGCTGCGACTTCTCATCCTGCTGGGTGACCACCACGCCGCTCGGCAGGTGGGTGATGCGGACGGCGCTGTCGGTGGTGTTGACGTGCTGGCCACCGGCGCCGCTCGATCGATAAACGTCGATCCGCAGATCCTTCTCGTCGATCGCGACGTCGACTTCCTCGGCTTCCGGCAGCACCGCCACGGTCGCCGCCGAGGTATGGATGCGCCCCTGGCTCTCGGTCACCGGCACGCGCTGCACACGATGCACACCGGATTCAAACTTCAACCGCGCGAACACCCCGCGCCCGGAAATCAAGGCCACCGCATCCTTGTAGCCGCCAAGTTCGTTCTCCGAGACCTCCATGACTTCGAACCGCCAGCCATGGGCCTGGGCGTAACGTTGGTACATCTCGTACAGCTCGGCCGCGAACAGCGCCGCCTCGTCGCCACCGGTGCCGGCGCGCACCTCAAGGATCGCGTTTTTGGCATCGGCCGCGTCGCGCGGCAGCAACAAAAGTTGAACCGCCCGCTCCAGCTCCGGCAGGCGCGCCGCGATGCTCGCCGCCTCTTCATCGGCCAAGGCCGCCATTTCAGCGTCACCCTCCGCCGCCAGCGCCTTGGTCTCGTCCAACGCGGCACGGGTCCGCTTGAGTTCCGTCACCTTCGCCACGACCGGTGCGATCTCGGCCAGTTCCTTGGATATCTGCTGGAACCGGTCGGATTCGAGGCGCGCCGGATCGGCCAGCAACGCCTCCAGCTCCTTCGCACGGTCGATCACCCGATCCAAGGTAGCGTCCAGGTTCATGCCCCTTGATCCTCGTTGTCCTTGTCCGTAATGCCGAACAGTGTGTCGACCAATGCCCGCGTCGCCGCGTCCAACCGCCCCTGTTCCGCGAGGCGCCGAAGGGCTTCGGACGGCGCGTGCGCCAACCGCCCCGCGATCCGGTGGGCCAGCGCCTCCGTCTCGGCTGCATCGCCGAGAGCGGCTCGCACCCCTCGCTCTATATGAGCGCGCAACCGCTCGATGTCGGGGCCGGCGTCACGCCCGGCCAAGTCGCGACCGAACGCCGCCACCGCCTCATTGACCAACGCCTCGGCCTTGGCCGCCTCGATCTCGCGACCGGCACGACCCTCGGTGGTGATACGCTCCAAATCGTCCGGGTCGTAGACAAACGCCTCATCCAATCGGTGCACCGCAGGCTCGATATCACCCGGCGCGGCGAGATCCAACAGGAACACCGGCCGATGGCGGCGGCGCTTGAGCGCTTCTGCCATCGCCTCGGCGGTGATCAGGTAGCGGCCCTCGCCCAACGCGGCCAGCACCACGTCGGCGCGATCCAAAGCCGGGCCCAATTCCTCAAGCGGTCCATGATGCGCGTCGAATTCAGCGGCGGTGGCGGCGGCGCGTCCGGCGAACCGGTCGAGCACCGTCAGATCGCCGAGGCCATTGTCGCGGAGCTGCCGCGCCACGAGCAAACCGAGCTCTCCAGCGCCGATCATCAGGGCCGACCGATCGTCGAGGGCGCCGTGCAGTTCCTTCACCCGGGCGACCGCGGCGGCGGCGAGCGATACCGCCCCCTCGCCGACCCGGGTGTCGGTTCGCACCCGTTTCGCGACGGCGTAAGCCGCTTGCAGTGCCGCCGCCAGCACCGGGCCGATCGCGCCGAGATCCGCCGCCAGGCGATGCGCCGCCTTCACCTGGCCGAATACCTGCGGCTCGCCCACCACCTGGCTGTCCAGCGCCGAGGAAACACGGAACAGATGGCGGATCGCCTCGGTGCCCTCGTACCGATAGAGCAGCGGCAGCAGCAATCGTCCTTCGAGCCCGATCGGCTGACCTAACGCATTGGCGGTGATCTCCGCCGCGCGGGCCGGATCGACAAATCGGCCGATGACCTCCACCCGGTCGCACGTGGACAGCACCATAGCCTCTTCCGCACCGGCGGCCTTGAGCGTGACCAGCACGCCGGGCAGCTCGCTGTCGTCAACGTAAATCCGCTCGCGGATCGAGTCCGGGCAACTGCGGTGGTCGACGCCGACCACCGTCAACGCCGAGGATGTGTCCGCAGTCCGATCGACCGGCATGACGGGACCTCGCTACCGGAACCGGGCGAGGTGCCCCTCGATCCCGTCCAGGGGAACTTCTTCCTGCGCGCCCGCGTCCAGGTCGCGCCGTTGAATGACCCCGCGGGCGAGTTCGTCCTCGCCCAGGATCAGCGCCACCCGGGCACCGAGGCGGCCGGCACGCTTTAGCCGCTTGCCGACATTGCCGCTATAGCCGTGTTCGACCGTGTGACCCGCCTTGCGCAGGCGATGCGCCAGCGCCATGAGCGCGCGCTCGACGCCAACACCGACCGGCACCAGGGCGATCGGCCGAGCCGGCCCGGGTACGCCGTCGACCATCATGGCCAGCCGCTCGATTCCGGCGGCCCAACCCACGCCTGGGATCGCCGGCCCGCCCATGGTCTCGACCAAACCATCGTAGCGCCCGCCACCCATCACCGTGCCCTGCGCGCCCAACGCGTCGGTTACGAACTCGAAGGCGGTGTGGCAATAGTAATCCAAGCCGCGCACCAAGCGCATGTTTCGTTGGCAGGCGATACCCAGAGCGGACAGCCCCTCGGTCACCGCGGCGAAAAAATCCTGGGACAACGGATTCAGATGATCGTCGAACGATGGCGCGTTGGCGACGATCGCCCGGTCGCCCTCGTTCTTGCTGTCGAGAATGCGCAGCGGGTTCACCGTGAGCCGATGGCGGCTGTCTTCCGATAGCGCCTCGGCGTGATCCTGGAAGTAGCTGACAAGAGCGGCGCGGTAGGCACCCCGGCTCTCGGCGTCGCCCAGCGTGTTCAATTCCAGCACCGTGCGGTCAAGGATGCCCAACGCCGCCAGAATATCGGCGCCACAGGCGATCACCTCGATGTCCGCCTGGGGCTCCGGCACGCCGAGAAGCTCGATGCCGATCTGATGGAACTGGCGCTGACGGCCCTTCTGCGGCCGCTCGTACCGGAACATCGGCCCCTGATAGTAGAGCTTCAACGGCAGGCTCTGCGACAGCCCGCCGGAAATCAGCGCGCGCGCGACGCCGGCGGTGCCCTCAGGCCGCAAGGTGATCTCGTCGCCACCCCGGTCTGTAAAGGTGTACATCTCCTTCGACACCACATCCGAGGCCTCGCCCAAGGTGCGTTTGAACACCTCGGTGAACTCGAAGATCGGGGTCTCGATCTCGCCAAACCCGTAGCGGCTGGCGATAGCGAGCCCGGTTTCGACGATGTGCCGGTGGCGGCGCGCATCGTCGGGCAACAGGTCGTGTGTGCCGCGAACGGGTTGCAGCTTCGCCACGTCAGGTCTCCAGATGATCTCGGGGTGTCATGCGGCTCGGGGGGTCATTCGGCGGCGGATGCCTCAATGACGGCGGCCGTGCGGGCCTCGGCATCGATCTCCGCTTGAATCTCGGCGGCCTTCGCCTCGATCAACTCGACCATGTGTTCGACCACATCGACACTCTTCAGCCGGTGGTCGGGCTGGCCGGCGATGTAGACCATGTGGGTGCCATTGCCGCCGCCGGTGATGCCGATATCGGTCTCCCGCGCCTCACCCGGTCCGTTGACCACACAGCCGATCACCGAGACGGTCATCGGTGTGGTGATGTGCGCCAGCCGCTCCTCCAGAAGACGGACGTTGTCGATCACGTTGAACTGCTGACGGGCGCAGGACGGGCAGGAGATCACGTTGACGCCGCGATGGCGAAGGTTCAGCGACTTCAAGATATCGAAGCCGACCTTGACCTCCTCCTCGGGGGCCGCGGACAGCGACACCCGGATGGTGTCGCCGATCCCCGCCCACAGCAGCATGCCCATGCCGATCGACGACTTGACGGTACCGGACCGGAGCCCGCCCGCCTCGGTGATACCGATATGCAGCGGGTAGTCGCACGCCTCCGCCAATCCCTGATAAGCTGCCACGGCCAGGAACACGTCCGACGCCTTCACGGAAATCTTGAAGTCGCGAAAATCGTTGTCCTCGAGAATCCGCGCGTGGTTGAGCGCGCTTTCCACCATGGCCTCGGGACAGGGCTCGCCGTACTTCTCCAGCAGGTCCTTCTCCAAACTGCCGGCGTTGACGCCGATCCGCATCGAACAGCCGTGATCCTTGGCCGCCTTGACGACCTCGCGCACCCGCGCGGCCGAGCCGATGTTCCCTGGATTGATGCGCAGACAGGCAGCCCCGTTCTCGGCCGCCTCGATGGCGCGTTTGTAGTGAAAATGGATGTCGGCGACGATCGGCACCGAGACCTGCGGCACGATGTGCTTGAGCGCCGCCGACGACTCCGCGTCCGGGCAACTGATCCGCACGATGTCGACGCCGACCGCCTCGCAGCGCTGGATTTGCTCGACCGTGGCCTGCACATCGGCTGTCGGTGTGTTCGTCATCGTCTGCACGGTAATCGGCGCGCCACCGCCAACCGGCACGCGGCCGACATGGATGCGGCGGGAGGAACGGTGATCGATGTCGCGGTAGGGGCGAACGCTCATGACGAATCTCGGTACAGGACCTGGGGCGGCACGAACCGTCTCGTAAAGCCGGCCACCGGGTTATAGCGAAGTCGCCGGTTCGGTGAAAGCCAACCTGTGGCGGCGTGACTCGCCGGGCTTCGATTCAGACGATCAGTTACCGGCGCCGACGGCGGTCCCGGCGATCAGCCGGCTCGGGGTCAGGGCGACATTGCGTACAACCTCACCGAAGGCACCAAGGCTCGGCGCCATCCGCCCCTCGACAAGGATCTCAAGCGCACCGGCATTCCCGGTCGCCAGCGACAATCCCGCGCGATCCGGCACCCGATACACATCACCCTCGCGCATGACCCGGGTGTACAAGGTGTGTCCGGCCTCGTCCCGGATTTGGACCCAGCTGTCGCCACTGGCCCGGATCACCAGACGATCGACCGGCGTGGTGGTCAACCCGCTCGCCGACGCGGTGGGTACGGCAGCCTCCGACGCCCCGATAAGGCCGCCAATACGTGGCGCCGAGGGCACGGCAGGCTCGGTCGGAGTGACGGCGGCGATGGCAGTATCGGTCGCGGTATCGCTCGCAGTATCGGTCGCGACCGGAGCCGGGCCGCTCGCCAGATCGCTCGGGTCCGAATCACGTGACGCGGGAGCCGCCGTGACACGCACGGCGGCAATGTCGACGGTATCGGGCGGGGGGCTATCCGATGGCACTGACGATGCATTAGCGGAAGCAATAGGGAGTGCCCCATCCGTCGATCCGGCAGCCGCCTCATGGGTTGCCGTCACGGTTGGGATCGGAAGCGGCGCGGTATCGAAAACTGTATCCGGCAACACGCGCACCGCCGTCACACTCTCCGGATCAGGTATAAGCGCGTTCTCGGCCGGACCCGGCGCGCTCGGCGCCGCCTCATCCCGAACAACGTCGACCTGACCCACGGATGTGTCCATCGTCACGGGAACGGCCGACGTCGTTTCAACCGTCGCCATCGCGTTCGTTGACGGCTCAGCCACGCGTGTTTCCACGGATGCGGTGTCATCCGGCGTTGTCGCGCGGCGCGCGGTCGGCGTTGTCGCGCTACGCGCGGTGACCGCCGCACCATGATCGACAGGTTTTACGTCTGCTGTCCGCGATGTATCGCCATCGATCAAAGCCGCCAGACGTTCCGGCACATTAGGCACCAGCCCCCGCAAGCCGCCATCCCGTTCGTAGATGACATACCAACCGCCATACGCGCCGCCCGCCAAAACCGCCGCCAGCAGCAGAACAGCCAGCCCCGGCACCCGTCCCTCGGGCGCCGGCGACGGAAACACCAACTCGGTACGTGAATGGACGCTCGCTTCCTCATCCTTGAAGCGGCCGACCGCGTCGTCCGGATCGAGACCCAGGAACGTGGCATAGACGCGCATGTAGCCGATGGCATAGGCCACACCGGGCAGTAGGTCGGCCCGGCTCTCCTCCAACGCCTGCAGGAAGTTGGAACGGATACGCAGATGCCCGGCCACATCCTGAACGGTCCAACCATGCGCCTCGCGCGCGGCGCGCAACGCGTCACCCACCGTTGCCGTAGCGTGCTCCCTACCCTGGATGCCGTCTTGGTTTGCCGAACCGTCCACAACCACGCGATGGCCCGCATCGGCGACCGCTGACGGCGCACGCCTGTCGTCACCCGGCCCGATTCGCGGCACCGATTCAATGTCCTTAAACCGAAGTCGCGACCGTGCCGGTTTAAACGCCATGGTTCCTCGGCTCGGCGGTGGGTCGGTAAAGTAGGCATGCCACGCCACCGCCGAGCGTGGACTCCCTATAGATTAAGCGTAAAACATACCCCGAATACCTTGACAAATCAAACCACTAATCGAAACAGTGCCCGCAAGGCGTTAATTGCTCCCCGGTGTCTCTAGATCACCGCTCCCGCCCACGCTTCGCCGGGCAACACGGAAGTTCTTCAAGCGAATACGGATATCCGAGGTGTTTTTCTTTATCAAAAATGCAAGGTAATTTGATAATTCCTTGATATTAGTAGATAATATCTCATCATTTACCGTTCCAATCGCCGCTGGCGACATCGACAGAGCACGGTAACCAAGCGCGACAAGCACCACGGCCTCCAACGGGTGTCCCGCCATTTCACCGCACAGGGTAACCGGAATGCCGGCGGCCCGGCCGGCATCGGCAATCCGCTTCAACGTCTCCAGGAAGACCGGGTCCAGAGTGTCGTACCGACCCTCAAGCCGCTCGCTTCCACGATCGGCGGCGAACAGGAACTGCATCAGATCGTTGCTGCCAACGGACAGGAAATCGGCCTCGCGCGCCAACGCGTCGATCGACAGCACGACGGCCGGTACTTCCACCATGGTACCGACCGCCAGACTCTCGGGTACGGGCGTGCCGCGCGCGACCGCCCGGTCCAATTCCAGGGCCAGGATCGACCGGGCTTGGCGGAATTCGGCGACCGTCGAGACCATGGGGAACATCACCCTCAGGCTTCCGCCGTCGGCCGCGCGGATCAACGCCCGGAGCTGCTGCCGCAACAGCGACGGGCGATCAAGTCCGATACGCAACGCCCGCCAGCCCAGTGCCGGGTTCTCCTCGGTCGCATGCACGAAGGACTGGAGCTGCTTGTCGCCGCCAGCGTCCAGCGTCCGAAACGTGACCGGCCGACCCCCGGCACCATCGAGAACCCGCCGGTAAAGCTCCGTTTGCGCCTCGACATCAGGGTATTCGCGCCGCACCAGAAACGGAATTTCCGTGCGATACAAACCAATGCTATCGGCACCGGTGCTGTTGAGTTGGGCGACGTCGACCAACAAGCCGGCGTTCATCTGCAACGATACCGTCACGCCGTCGAGACTGATCGCCGGCGTGTCGCGCAGCGCCGCGTGCCGCGCCAGGGTTGCCTCGCGCACGACGAGGCTGGAGCGAAACTGAGCAATCACGTCCTCACCGGGACGGACGAAGACCTGGGCGTGCTGGCCGTCGACGATCAGGGTGTCGCCCGGTTCGACCTCGCCGAGCAGGCCGCGAAGGCGTCCCACGACGGGAATGTCCAGGGCGCGCGCGACGATCGCCACATGCGCCGTTGCCGAGCCCTCTTCCAGCACCAACCCCCGCACTTGAGCATGCGGGTAGTCAAGCAATTCCGCCGGGCCCATGCTGCGCGCCACCAGCACGAAATCACCCTCCGGCGCACGCGTGTCGCCCGGTTCCACGTCCAGCGCCAAACTCCGGAGCAGGCGCAGCGCCACGTCCTCGAAATCCGCCAACCGTTCACGCAGATACTCGTCCTTTACCACCGCCATTCGGGTGCGGGTATCGTCGCGGACCCGCTGAACGGCGGCGGCGGCGGTCAACCCGCCATCGATCACCTCGCGAATACGCGCGATCCAGCCGGCGTCGCGCGCGATGATCCGATAGGTTTCCAGGACCTCCCGATGCTCGCCGGCGCCCGCCAACACGTCGGAATCCATCAGCCGGTCGAGCGAATCGTGCATCGCGGCCATGGCGTCATCAAGGCGTTGGCGCTCGTCGGCGGTGTCTTCGGAAACGATGCGGTGGATCACAATCCGCGGTTGGTGCAACCGGGCCGGGCCAATGCCCAAGCCACCATGGATGCGCACGCCGGCGAGACGGCTCGGCGAGCCGCCCCCCCGACCGACAGTCACCCCTTCCAACTCTTCGCCCGAGAGCAGCTCAGCCAACACCATGGCCAGGGTCTCAAGCGATTCGATCTCCTCCTCGGTGTATTGCCGAGGCGAGGAGTTCTGCACCACCAACACGCCAAGCACCCGTTCCGAGCGGCGGATCGGCACGCCGGTCAGCGAATGATAGGCTTCCTCCCCGGTTTCGGGTCGATACGCGAATTTGGGGTGCTTCTGCGCCTCCGGCAGCGCCACCGGGCGGCCGGTCTGGGCGATGTGCCCGACCAACCCCTCACCGAATTGCAAACGGGTTCGGTGCACCGCCTCCGGATTAAGGCCTTGGGTCGCGAACAGCTCCAATACCTGCCCGGCGCGCCGGACGTAGATCGAGCAGACCTCCGCTCCCAGCTCACCCGCGATGATCTTGACGGTGCTGTCCAGCCGCTCCTGCGCCGACGCCCCACCCGCCATGACGTCACGCAAGCGGCGCAGCATCCGCCGAGGCCCGCCGCCCCGATCCGCATTCCGGATGGCGGCGGCGTCGCTCATCGGCTCAACCCACCACCTCGGCGTCAAGACCGTAGGCGGTGTGCAACGCCCGCACCGCGAGTTCGGTGTAGTCGGCACTGATCAACACGCTGACCTTGATCTCGGAGGTCGAGATCACCTGAATGTTGATGCCCTTCTCGGCCAGGGTCTGGAACATGGTCTTGGCCACGCCCGGCTGGCTCCGCATGCCGACACCGACGACCGAAATCTTGCAGACCCCGGCGTCGGCGACGATCTGTTTGTAGCCCAGCTCGTCACTCAACCCCTCCAGCACGTGGTTGGCACGATCCAGATCTGCCTGGGCAACCGTAAAGGTCAGATCGGTTGCGTCGCCATCCTGGCTAACGTTCTGGACAATCATGTCGACGTTAACCGCCGCGTCGGCCAACGAGCCGAAAATGGCGCCCGCCACACCGGGACGATCGGGGACGCCGACCAAGGTGACCTTGGCCTCGTCGGGGCTGTAGGCAATGCCGGTGACGACTTGTTGTTCCACGATCTCATCCTCATCCACGACCAACGTACCAGGAGCGTCGACGAAGCTCGACAGCACCTGGACACGAACCCCGTGCTGCATCGCCATGGCGACCGAACGGGTCTGCAATACTTTGGCCCCCTGCGAGGCAAGTTCCAGCATTTCCTCGTAAGTGATCCGGTCAATCTTACGGGCCCGAGAGGTGATCCGGGGGTCGGTTGTGTAGACCCCGTCGACATCGGTGTAGATGTCGCAACGCTCGGCCCGCAACGCCGCCGCGAGCGCCACCGCCGAGGTGTCCGACCCACCCCGCCCCAAGGTCGTGATCCGGTTATCCGGACCAATCCCTTGAAAGCCGGCAACCACAGCCACCTGGCCCTGCTCGAAGCGTTCTTCCATGATTGTGGTGTCGATGTGCTCGATCCGGGCCTTGCCGTGAATGCCGTCGGTCGCAAACGGAATCTGCCAGCCCAGCCAGGACCGGGCGTTGACCCCGATATCCTGCAGCGCCAACGCCAACAGACCGGCCGTCACCTGCTCGCCGGCGGCAACCACCACGTCATACTCCCGTGCGTCGTGCATGCGGGCGATACCCCGGGTCCAGTCAACTAGTTGGTTGGTCGTCCCCGCCATTGCCGAGACCACGACCGCCACCTGTTGGCCGGCATCCACCTCGCGCTTGACACGCTGGGCGACGTTCTTGATTCGATCGGTATCAGCGACCGAGGTGCCGCCGAATTTCATCACGATGCGCGCCATCGCGGGGAATCCATTCTGGGTTAGTCGATGCCGTAGCCAACGCTCATGGGTGGTGCCCGGCCACGGGCGGCGCTATCCATATTACTGGAGAACGCGTCGGGCAAGGGTCCATACCCTACTGAATGCCCGCGAAACGGGAGCCAGCGCATGAACGGTGGACGAACGGGGCCCGGTACCTCACACGGCACGGTCGATCCTGACGATGTCGACCGCTTCGCCCGATTGGCCGACCGTTGGTGGGATCCAGACGGCCCACACGGCCCGTTGCACCGGTACGTGCCGGCACGCATGAGGGTGATTCGCGCGGCGCTCGCCCCGTTGGCCAGTTCGATCGATCCGCGCCGGCCGTTGGCCGGGCTGTCGATCCTGGATATTGGCTGCGGTGGCGGGCTGTTGGCCGAGCCGATGACCCGCCTGGGCGCCGCCGTCACCGGCGTCGACGCCGACGCGGCCGGTATCGCCGCCGCCCAGGATCACGCCGAGGCGGTTGGCCTCACGATCGCCTATCGCGCCGGTGCCGCCGAGGACCTGGTCACCGAAGGCGCCAAGTTCGACGCCGTGATCGCAAGCGAGGTGGTCGAGCATGTCGCCGACAAACCCGCGTTCTGCGACGCCTTGACCGCCCTCATTCGCCCGGGCGGCACGCTTATCCTGACGACCCTCAACCGCACTCGCCGGTCCTGGTCGCAGGCGATTGTCGCGGCGGAATACGTGCTGCGCTGGGTGCCGCGCGGCACCCATGACTGGAATGCATTTCCCACACCCGAGGAACTAACGGGGCTGTTGCAGGCGCGCGGCTTCACGGTCGAGCCGGCAATCGGTTTGGTCTACGATCCGATCGAGGGGAGTTTCACCGAATCCGGCGACGCGCGGGTGAATTACGCCCTGGTGGCGACACGGAAAGATTAAGGGTTAGGTGTCCTCGCGAACCCAGGGGATAGCGCCGAACTCCACGCCTTCTTCGCGCAAGCGTTCGGCTTCGTCCGGAGTTGTCTCGCCATAGATCCCGTGCGCTTCGGCTTCGCCGTAGTGGATTTTGCGCGCCTCTTCGGCGAACCCGCCACCGACATAGTCGCAGTTCTCCTCGACCGCGCGACGCAGGGCGAGCAGCTTGCGTTTCAGTTCGACCGCCTGCGGCATGGCTTGTTTGGCCTGCGCGGATATCGTGACCGAAGCCTCCTTCGAGCTCATCACGCGCGGCGCCATCAGCGCCTTCGACACCTCGGTCGAGCCGCATGTGGGACACGCGAGGAAACCCGATTCGCACTGTTCGTCGAATCCGGCGCTGTCACGAAACCAGCCATCGAATTCATGGTCTTTGGCGCAGCGCAGGGAATATAAGATCATCGTTCGTAAGCCCTTTCGACACGGCGTAATATAGGCGCAACACGGCAATGATCCAGTTTTTCCCGAATTGTCGCTGGTTCTAGGGAGCGCCATGACCAAGCGCCGATCCACGCTGGCCCGGCTTGATCGGGACCATCACCTGCACCCCTTCACCGACCCCAAGGTGCTGATCGAGGAGGGTGGGCCCACCGTCATCGAATCCGGCCAAGGCTGAACGCTGACGGATGAGGACGGATACACCTATCTCGACGCCATGGCCGGATTGTGGTGCGTGAACGTCGGCTATGGCCGCAAGGAGCTGACCCGGGCCGCCGCCCAGCAGATGGAAAAGCTGGCCTACTACAACACCTTCTTCAAGACGACGACACCACCGACGGCCGCCCTCGCCGGCAAGCTGGCGGAGTTGATGCCGGACGGCCTCGATCACGTGGTGTTCGCCAATTCGGGTTCCGAGGCGCTCGACAGCATCGTGCGATTCTGCCGGCATTTCTGGGCGCTGGAGGGTAAGCCGGACAAATGGATCATGATCGGCCGGGAGGAAGGGTATCACGGCTCCACCCTGGCCACGATCAGCCTTGGAAACATGCCGGCCATGCAGGCCCAGGGGCGGTTGCCGCTGCCGGGGTTCGAGCATGTCGATGCCCCTTACGCCTTCAAGTACGCTCCCGACACCGATCCGGAGATTTTCGCGGAGGTCGCCGCCGGCTGGATCGAGGCGAAGATCGAGGCACTGGGCGCCGAGACCGTGGCCGCCGTGGTGATCGAGCCGGTTCAAGCCGCCGGCGGCGTCATCATCCCACCACCCGGATACCTGAAACGGGTGCAGGACATTTGCCGGCGTCACGACGTGCTGTTCGTCCTGGACGAGGTGATGAGCGCTTTCGGCCGCCTGGGCGCGTGGAGCGCGGCCGAGCGGTTCGGCCTCACGCCCGATTTCATGGCGCTCGCCAAGGGCCTGTCCTCCGGCTACCAGCCGATTTCCGCCGTGATGATCGGCCAGCGCGTGGCGCGCACCTTGATCGACAAGGGCCGTGACCTCGCCCACGGTTTCACGAATGCAGGCCATCCGGTCGCGGCGGCGGTGGCGTTGGAAAACCTGGCGATCATCGAGCGTGAAGGGCTGATCGAGCGCGTTCGTGACGATCTGGAGCCGTATTTCGCCAATGCCCTTGCCCGCTTGGCCGATCATCCTTTGGTCGGCGAGGTCCGATCGATCGGCTTGATCGGTGCCGTCGAACTGGTACAGCAACGCACGCCGTGTCTGCTGTTCGAGCCGTCGGGCATCGTCGGGGCGGTGGTACGCACTCAGATGCAACAGCGCGGCGTGATCCTGCGCGCCGTCCGCGATGCCTTGGTGATCGGGCCACCATTCGTGGTGAGCCATGCCGAGATCGACCGCATAGTGGACACCCTCGCCAGCGTCCTCGACGGCGTGGCACGCGAAATCGAGCTGGTGGCCGCCAACCAGGACCTGGCGCAGGCCACCGCCGGAGGCCGGGCGTTGGCGGGGCTGACCTGTCTGATCACCGGGGCGTCGCGGGGAATCGGTGCCGCCGTCGCCGAACGCTATGCCGCCGAGGGTGCGCGGGTGGTGCTGGCCGCTCGATCGGAATCCTTGCTAAACACCGTTGCCGAACGAATCCGGAAAGCCGGTGGCCAAGCCGCGACCCTGGCCATCGATTTGACGGACGCCGACGCGGTCGCCGGGTTGAGCGACCGGATCGCCTCAAAGCTCGGCAACCTCGATGTGGTGGTGGCAAGCCATGGCGTCTTGGGTGATCTGGCACCGTTGCCCGAGATCACCGATGACGGGTTCGACACGGTGGTCACCGCCAATCTGACCGCGACGTTCCAGCTGATCCGCGCGCTCGATCCGCTGCTGCGCGCGTCGGCGGCGGGACGGGTACTGCTGGTGACCTCCGGCGCGGCCGACGGCGAGGTGCCGCGGTGGGCGCCTTATGCCGCGAGCAAGGCTGGACTTGAGGCGCTGGCCCGCGCCTACGCCGCCGAGACCCGGGATACCGCGATCCGCGTCAATCTGATCGACCCCGGCGAGGTGCGCACCGATATGCGTGCGGCGGCCTTCCCCGAGGAGGATCCGAACCGTCTGCCACTTCCGTCGGCGATGACCGACGCCTTCGTGCGCCTGGCAAGCCCTCTCTGTTCCTTCACCGGCGCCCGGGTGCCGGCCGAGACGGCGGGTTGACCATGGCGCTGACCCCTCATCGCTACGCCGCGAACGAACCGCCCATATCCTGGGTACGGCGGTTCGCCGATCGCATACCGACCGGCGGAACCGTGCTGGATGTCGCGTGCGGCGCCGCCCGGCACGGACGGTTTTTCCATGCGCGCGGCCACCCGGTGGTGCTGTTGGATGTGGACATCACCCGCATCACCGACATGGCGAGCCTTGACGGTGTCGAGATTGTCGCCCGCGATCTGGAGACCGGCCGGCCATGGCCGCTGTCTCAGCAGGCCTTCGCCGGGGTGGTGGTCGTGAACTATCTGCACCGGCCGGTAATGCCGGACATCGTCGCCGCCGTGGCGCCCGGAGGCGTGCTGATCTACGAAACCTTCGCCATCGGCAACGAGGCCTTCGGACGACCGGCCAATCCGGACCATCTGTTACGGCACGAGGAACTCCTGGTCGCGGTGCGGCCGGAACTTCGGGTAATCGCCTTCGAGGATTTGGAGGAACGGGAGCCTCACCCGGCCGTCAAGCAACGCATCGTCGCGGTTCGCGATTGACCGGCCGTTAGACTTGGGAGGATGGCTGTGCCAGCGTTATTCGCCGGCCTGCCGCAACTCCGAGCCATACACCACCGGATCGCCCACCGATCGGTCATGGGTCAGCGACGGCACCTTGGCGCGCGCCGCCGCCACCTCGGCGAGGTCGATCTCGGCGGTGATCACCCCGACCTCCTCACCGGCGTCGGCAAGCACCCGGCCCCAGGGGTCGACAATGACCGAATGGCCGTAGGTGCGGCGGCCCTCGGCGTGCTCACCGGTCTGCGCGGCGGAGACCACGAAGCACCCGGTCTCGATCGCCCGCGCCCGCTGCAGCACATGCCAATGGGCCTCACCGGTGACCTTGGTGAAGGCCGCGGGCGCGAAGATCATCTGCGCGCCCGCCTGGGCCAAGGCCCGGTAGAGATACGGGAAGCGGATGTCGTAGCAGATGGTCATGCCCATCCGGCCCCACGGCGTGTCGACGAGCACCGCCTGCTCGCCCGACCGGTAGGTGTTGCTCTCGCGATAGGTCTGGCCATCGCCGACCTGTACATCGAACATGTGGATCTTGTCGTAGCGCGCGACGATCTGACCCCGGTCGTCCAGCAGAAAGCTGCGGTTGGCCAGCTTGTCTTCACCGAGCTTGATCGAGATCGAGCCGATCAGCAGCCAAACACCGAGTTCCGCCGCCAGACCACGAAACGCCGCCAGCACCTCATGGCTTTCCTCCGGCTTGGCCTTGGCGAACTGCAACGCGCGTTTCGGCTCCAACATGCCGACGATCTCGGGGGTGGTGATCAGATTGGCGCCCCGTGCCTTGGCTTCGCGGATCATCGGGCTGACCCGCTCGATGTTCTCCAGCGGATCAGGGGTGGCGTTGGTCTGCACACAGGCGACGGTCAGGCGGGTCATCACCAATCCTCCAGACTAAGGCTTCACTCAGGCGGGAGCCCCGCCGACGAGCATGGTATCCAGCTTACCGGCGCTGTCGAGCGCCGCAAGCTCGTCGGAACCGCCGATGCTCTGGTCGTCGATGAAGATCTGCGGAACCGTGTACCGGCCGCCAGCCCGCTCCCGCATGATCGCGCGCGCGTCGGATGAGCCGCCGACATCGTATTCGGTGAACGCCACCCCCTTCTTGCTCAGCAGCGCCTTGGCACGGCCGCAGAACGGACAGAACATGGTGGTATAGATCTCGACCTTGGCCATCGTGGCACTCCAAACGCGAACAGGCGATGCGACACCGCGCGGGCTAAAGGTAATTGCGCGATGCGCGCGATACCAGATGTCGATCATATCACGCGCGCCAATGTGAGCACGTCGACCGCCACGGCACCGGCCCGTCGAAGCGTCCGCGCGCAGGCCGTCGCGGTGGCGCCGGAGGTCAGCACATCGTCGATCAGCAACACCCGGCGCCCCGCTATCTCCGCGCGCCGGTCGGGCGCAACCGCGAACGCGCCTTGCACGTTGCGCGCCCGTTGGCTGGCGGTCAGCCGTCCCTGGCTCGGTGTGCGCCGAACCCGCAGCAGACACCGGTCGGCCACCGGCAGACCGGTCGCGCGCGCCACGCCATGGGCCAACAGCGCCGCCTGGTTATAGCGGCGCGCCCACAACCGCCAGCGGTGCAGCGGCACCGGCACCAGCACTTCGGCCTCCGCCAGCAGTTCGGCGCCGGCGACGCGCATCCATCCGGCCATGGTCGGCGCCAGATGCAGCCGGTCGCCATGCTTGAAGCCGAGGATTAACGGCCGCGACCCATCGTCATAACGCAACGCCGACCGCGCCCGGTCGTAACGTGTCGGCGCAACCAGACAATCGCCGCACACCGAGGGACCGGGCGGTGCCGTCTCGAACGGATCACCGCAGAGATCGCACAGCGGCCGGCTGATGAACCGCAGATCCGCCCAGCAGCCGAGGCACAAGCTCCCCAGGCTTGGCACCTCGACACCACAGGCAAGACAGCGTGGCGGCAGCACGAGGTCGACCGTCACGCGCGTCACTCGCTGTCCCCACACCGCCGCCCGGCGCCACCCCGTCAACGCGATCATGGCGGGTCTATGGAACACCGATACGCGTTTCCGGGTGTCCCGACGCGCCGCTTGGTCCATATAAGCCAGATGACCGAGCCGATGACCGTGTTCGACCGAGCCTTGGTGCGCCGCCGCCGCGAGCGGGCGCGCGCCGGCTACCGGGACTTTGCTTTTCTTGAGGAAGAGGTCGCCAGTCGGCTGGTCGAACGGTTGGAAGACATCCGACGGCGCTTTCCGATTGCCTTGGAACTCGGCGCGCGCTCCGGCGCGCTCGGCCGGCTTCTGCGCGCGAACGGCGCCGTCGAGACCTTGGTTCAAGCCGATCTGGCCCCGGGATGGGCGATGGAGCGAGCGGCCGAAGGACCAGCCCTGGCGCTCGATGAGGAGCTGCTGCCGATCGCCGACGGCGCGCTGGATGCGGTATTCGGCGTCCTGTCGCTGCATTGGGTCAATGATTTGCCGGGGGCACTCAGCCAAATCCGCCGGGCGTTGAAGCCCGATGGGCTGATGCTGATCGCCTTGCTCGGCGGCGAGACCCTGGTCGAGTTGCGTGACGCCTTGTCCGAGGCCGAGATCGAGGTGACCGGCGGGTTGAGCCCCCGCGTCTCACCCTTCGCCGATGTCCGAGCGGCCGGTGGCTTGCTGCAACGGGCCGGCTTCGCCCTGCCTGTGGTCGACGCCGACACCGTGCCGGTGACGTATGCGACCGCGTTCCACTTGATGCGCGAGCTCAAGGGCATGGGCGAGAGCAACACCGTGCTGGAACGCCGTCGCACGCCGACACCGCGCGCGGTGTTTACCCGCGCCGCCGACATTTACGCCGAGCGGTTCGGGCTCGCCGACGGCCGGATTCCAGCACGGTTCCAGATTCTCTACCTGACCGGATGGGCGCCGTCGGCCGACCAGCCGAAACCCTTGCGCCCGGGATCGGCCATGGCACGGCTGTCCAGCGCGCTCGGCACGACGGAAGTCGCCGCCGGGGAAGTCGCTACCGGGGAAGTCGCGGCCGGGGAACCCCCGAGCGGCGAGACGCCCGGCGTGGAATAACCGTCCGCGCCGGGCGCTCAAGGACTCAGGTAATGTGCGCCCCCTTGGTCTCGACGAAGACCGCGTACAACGACTGGCTGGCGGTCATGAACAGCCGGTTGCGCTTGGTGCCGCCGAAGCAGACGTTCGAGCAGATTTCCGGCAAGCGTATCTGGCCGATCCGGGTGCCATCGGGGTGGAAGATGTGCACCCCGTCATAGCCGTCGCCGACCCAGCCGGCGGACGACCACACGTTGCCATCCTCGTCGCAGCGGATACCGTCGGCGAAGCCGGTCTTGCCGTTGAATTCCATGCTGGCAAAAGTACGGGCGTTCGGCTTGAACGGCTGGTCGGCCACCTTGGTGATGGCGCCGGTGTTCGCGTCGATCCGGTACACCGCCTCCTTCATGAACGGCTGAACCGAGCCGGTACCGGCGCGCCGTCCCTCGTAGTTCATCAACTGGCCGTATCCTGGGTCGGTGAACCAGATCGAGCCGTCATCGGGGTGCACCACCGCGTCGTTCGGCGCGTTGAAGCCCTTGCCCTCGAACGTCTCGGCGAGCACGGTGATCGAGCCATCCATCGTATTCGTAGCGCACCACGCGACGGTTCAGGTGCTCGCAAGCGATTTGCCGCCCGCTGTAATCGAAGGTGTTGCCGTTGCTGTTGCCCGACGGCGCGCGGAAGCCCCGCGAGACATGGCCATCCTCCTCGATCCAGCGCAGCTGCTCGTTGTTCGGGATGTCGCTCCACAGCAGATACCGCCCGACACCGTTCCAGGCCGGCCCCTCGGCCCACAGCGTTCCGGTATACAGCCGCTGGATCGGGGTGTTGCCGAGCTTGGCCTTAAACCGGGGGTCCAGCACAACGATATCCGGGTCGGGGTAGTGAACCGGATCGGCGCCGGGGCCATAGCTCCGGGCCAGCGCCTCCGACGCGGCCGCCGTGGTCGCCGCGAGCGCGGCGGCGGTGGCAAGGAACGACCGACGGCTCGGCGAGACGGGCGCGTCGGTGTCGCGCGTGGCCGGATCGGTTAAATCGTCGAAGCGGTGATGTTGAACGCGTTTCATGGAAGTCCTCCCCTTGGAAGCGATGGTAGGCAGGCGGGATCGAGCGGCGACGGATGCTCGGGCGCAGCCGTCGTCCAGACACCAAACGCAGCTCGCCCGCTCCATTTTTTATCTGGTGCCGCCGCGTCACAAGCGTGGTCGTTCCGGAACCGGCGGCGGTTCACTGGCCACGTGTTCGAGCACGTAGTCGCGGAACGCGATGATCACCGGATCACTGGACCGGCTCTCATGGTAGGCGAGCCAATAGGACATGTCGGCGCTCAAGGGCGCGTGGTTGAGGCTGAGCAACAGGCCATGCCGCAACGGCTCATCAGCCAACGCCCAGCGGCCGAGCACCACCCCTTGGCCGGCAATCGCCACATCGATCAGCACCCCGGCCTCGTGGAACACCGCGCCGCTGGAGACATCCGCGCCGGGCACCCCGTTCGCCTCGAACCAGCGCCGCCACCAATCCCGCGTTTCCTCGTGCTGCAGCGGCAGGTGGGAAATCTGTTCGGCGGATAGCGGCAGATCGGCGTTCGTGAACCCGTGGCGATCGAGCAGCGCCGGGGCCGCTAACGGCTCGGCGTGCCCGGACATCAGCCGGTGCGCCACAACACCCGGCCACGCGCCGGCGCCATAACGGATCGCCACATCGATCGACTCGCGGGCCAGATCGACCATCCGGGTGGAATGCTCCAACCGCACGTCGATCTCCGGGTGCTGTTCGCTGAACACCGCCAGGCGCGGCACCACCCAGCGATAGGCCACCGACGGTGCCGCCGAGATCGTCAAGGTCCGCCTCTCGCCCCGTGACCGTAGCCGCCCGGCCCGTTCGGCGATTCGGTCAAACGCATCGCTCACCACCGGCAACAGCATCGCGCCCGCCTCGTTCAATTGGATGCGCCGATGCCGACGCTCGAACAACGGTTTGCCGATCCAGGTTTCCAGCGCCCGCAGCTGATGGCTGATCGCGGCGTGGGTGACCGACAGCTCATCAGCCGCGCGAGTGACGCTCTCCAACCGCGCCGCCGCCTCGAAGGCGCGCAGGGAGGTGAGTGGTGGAAGTGACCTCATATGTAAAATTATCTCACACTAACTGTGAAAAAGCATCGTTTGAAAATAAGCCTGAAGACACTGATTTTATGAACAGAAACTTACGTCTATTGACCATGAATACACTGAGGAAAATCAACATGTTGGACAAAGCACTCTTGATGTTGGTGCGCGGCGGCACCGGTCTTCCTTTCGATCATGGCGGCCGGGTCCGGCCGGTCGAGGAGCGGCTTCAGGACCCGGCCGACGCGCGGCGGGCGGCCCGTCAGCGGCTTCGTGATCTCGCGTCATCGCAGCACCCCCGCACGACGCGCTTTAATCCGGGGGCGCAAGGCGGCACACTGGCGCCGACAACCTAGTCTTGAGTGGAGGAAGCCATGAGCGTCGCCGAGGATCTGAGACCCACCGCCAACGCGGAGACCGTTCGGGCGCTGCGCCTGGACCTCGCCTGCGCGCTGCGCTGGGCGGCGCGGCTTGGCTTGCACGAGGGGGTGGACAACCACTTCTCGGCCGCCATGCCGGATGCGAACGGGGTGATCCGGGGCGACCGTTTTCTGATCAATCCGTTCGGCTGGCACTGGTCGGAGGTCACCGCCTCATCGCTGGTGCTGTGCGACGCCGACGGCCACGTGCTGGAGGGGACGGAAACCGTCGAAAACACCGCCTTCTGCATTCACAGCCGCATCCATATCAACCACCCGGACGCGGCGGTGGTGCTGCACACTCACCAGCCCTACACCACGGCCCTGACCCTGCTGGAGGGCGGTCGGCTTGAGATGGCGGAACAGAACGCGCTGATGTTCGACCGCCGCATCGCCTATGACGACGACTACGAGGGCTTGGCACTGGCCACCGAGGAGGGCGACCGGATGGCGGCGCAAATGGACGGCAAACCGATCCTTCTGCTGGCCTCCCACGGGGTGATCACCACCGGGCCGACCATGGCCGGCGCGTTCAACGATTTGTATTATCTGGAGCGCGCGGCGATGTTCCAGGTGCACGCCAAATCGACCGGTGGGGTGCTGCGGCGCATCAGCGACACCGTGCGCGATCGTGTCGCCGAACAAATGACAACCGAACGTCCGGCGGTCGCCGACCGCCACTTCGCCGCCCTGCGCCGCATCCTCGACCGCGAAGAGCCGGGCTACCGCGCGTAAAACAGCGTTAGAGAATTGCGGCCGGCCACGCGGCGCTCAACTGCCTTCGATCGGTTTGGTGAGCGTGGCCATGGTGGCGCGGAGCCGTTCCATCTCGTAGCCCGACAACCGGTAGGCCCAGCCGTCGACCTGGGCTCGGGCCTGCTCCGCGAACGCCTTCGTCTCGTCCGAGGCACTCTCCGGCATCTCGACCATGACACGCAGCCATTCCTGGGACTTACCGTCCTCGCCCTTGCCGTCCGGGGCAAACTGCACCGTGAAGACAAGACCGTCCTTGGTCACGAACCGCGCCGAGCCCAAGGACGGATCGAACGCGACACCCTCGGCCGAGCGCACGTCGTCGAACAACAGCTTGTCGAGCACCGTGGCGGCGTTGTTGATGGCGTATTGCGAATCGATCTTGCGCCCCTCGAGGATGTTGACGACGCGGAAGTCGCGGCCATCGTCGGTGATCCGTTCCAACTCCACGACGGTGCCGTCGGCCGCCGTGATGCTGGCGCGGCGGATGTCCGCTTGCGGCACATTCACCACCTCGCGGAACAACCACTGATGCGGTTTGCCGCGCATCTCCAGCTCACCCTCGGCCAGATAGGTCTGCGTGCCATCGGTCGGCCGGACGTAAACCATCGGCTCGCCACCCTGCAGGCTGTCCCGCCGCTTGCCGACATGCAGGTCGGCCAGGACATCGCCCTGGGCGGTGCTCACCACCAGCCGAGACGCCTTCGATCCATTCTGTGCAACATCCCGCAGATCCAACCGCTCGAACCGGCCGGGATCGGCGGTCTTGGTCTCGATCACGTCGAGTTGACCCAGGTCGAACAACAGCTTGCGCACCACATCGGTGCGGGCAGGATAACCGTCGCGCTGCTCCAGGATCCAACCATCACCCGAGCGCACCAGCGAGACCGAGCCGAGATCGTTGTCCTCGGCGCGGATCACCTCAATCTGATGCGCCTCGCCACTCCGCCTGGCAAAGTCCGGCAGCAACCGCCGTGTCTCAACCGACGTACGGGTATCGGCGACCCGGTCGATCACCGCCACAGCCGCGCCGAGCGCGACCGCCAGGGTCGCGGTACCGAGAAAACCGACCGAGCGTGCCGTGATCATCCTCGCGTCCTCACCCTTCGGCCACGTTAAAGCGGCGGCGGCGGCGGCCCGCGCGCCAGACCGCGAGACCAAGCGCGAACACCGCGACCAGAATCGGCATCGCCGCGATGTTGACAAACATCACCTTGCTCTCCAGCCGTTCCACATCCTCGCGCAACGACGCGCGAACGCCGCGCAATTCGGACCGCAGCCGTAGCACGTCGTTCTGCAGTTTCCGAACCGTGCCCTGTTCTTCCTCACTGAGTGCGGCCGGTCCCCGGGTACCGGCACCCTCTCCGCGTAGCGCCGCAAGCTTTTTCTGGGTCTCCGCCAGGGTCTTTGACAGTGTCTGTTCCTTCGACTGGAAGGCGCGGTCGGCCTCGCGACGCAACTGCTCGATCACGTCGAACGGCCGATACGACGACCCAAGGCCCCGCAGCTCAAGCAGCGCCGATGATCCGGTGAGCGTATCGAACGCGTTGGCGACGAAAGCCCCGTTCCCGGCCCCTGGCACCGCCACGCGTCGGCCACCAATATTGGCGTACTGGACCCAAAACCGATCGAGCAACACGTCGGTATCCGCCACCACGATCACCTCGATCGGGCCGTCGGACTCGGTGCGGATCACCTCGAAGGTAGCGGTCGGGTCGGCCTCGACATCTTCCGGCAAAGGCGGTCGGCCGTCGGGGAAAGCGGTCTTGACCCGGCCGGTGAGCAGACCAGCGACGGTGTATCGATCCGGCCCCGGTTGGTACGCGCTCAACAACGCCTCGGGTTGTGGACGTTCGGTCGCCACCTTCTTGACGTCGATCAGCATCGAGCCGGGACTCGACACCAGCAGCGGGTCCAAGGTGACCGACGAGCCCTCGCGGAGGAGCAAATGCCCGGCGCTGGCCACCGCCACGCTGTCGATCTGGGCGGTGATGGGCGATTCCTTGTTCAGATTCGGCCCGCGCATCAACAGCCATGGCACATAGGTGATGTAGCCATTGCCCGCGCTGTTGCCGATGCGCCGGGCGGCGAACCGATCGCCAACCACCACATCGGCCGGCATCTCCAGCCCCCAGGCGTCGAACAACGGTTTGAGCGGTCCGTCGGTCCCGACGATCTGCGCCAACGCCACCGATTGCGGCCCTTCGGACTCGGCATAGGGATCGACGAACACCACCGCCTTGCCGCCGCCGAGCAGATACTGGTCGATCGCGAAGACGGTGTGCTTGGGCAGTTTTTTCGGCTGGACGATCCACAAGATCGATATGTCGTCGGGAATCTTCTGGATGTTGTTGTCCAACACGGTGAGGTCCAACAGATCCCTGACCTGTGCGGTGACAACCAAGGGAGGTGTCTGCTCTGGACGCCCGCGCTGGCCCATTTGAATGTCGCCATCGACCTTCATCGATCCCAGCACGCCGACCTTGCCGACCGTTCCCTTGGACAGCGAGAAGACCATCTTGGTGAGATCGTACTCCAGAAACGCTTCGCGATCCGGCTGCAGGAACGGGATGTTCTCAACGTCGTCGGTGGTGTTGGAGCCGACCAGGCCGAAGAACACGCTGCCCCCGGCTTCTTCCAACGACAGCGCCTGCAAACCGAACGCCACCGCCCGATCCTCGACCGGGGTGAACGGCTCCGGATCGTAGATCTCCAACCGGATCTTACCGCCGGCGCGCTGCTCGTACTCGCGCAGCACATCCTGCACCCGCTCGGCGTAGACCCCGTACTGCGGTGCCTGAGCACCCAAGCGCTTGGAGTAGTAGAGCCGCAGGGTGACCGGCTCCTCGATCGCGGCCAGCACCGATTCCGACGCCGGCGACAGCGAGTACAAGCGGTCCTCGGTCAGGTCGAGGCGCAGGCCCGACAGCGTGAACGCCGCCAGGACGTTGACCGCCACGAACAACGCCGCCAGCAAGGCCAGCGCAACCCCCGTCAGCCGGCCGGGATCGGCATGGACCCCGCGTCCGATCATCGGCGTGCCGGTCGTCTCGTGCTCCGTGGACACCATCGGGTGATCACTCCGCCTTCTTGAGATCGACGATCAACGCGTTGGCGGCCAGCGCCAGAACGATGACGGACAGGAAAAAGATCACGTCACGCGAATCGATAACCCCGCGCGCGATCGATTGGAAATGGGTCAGGAAACCGAACCCCGCGACGATCTCCACCGCCGTCGCCGGAGCCCAGCCGCGCACCACGTCCAACACCACGCTGGAGCCGGCCAGCGTGAAGGTGAACAGCACGGCGGTCGTCACCACGAAGGCGATCACCTGATTCTTGGTGGTCGCCGAGATCATCGCGCCCACCGCCAGGAAGGCCCCCGCCATCAACAGGCTGCCGACGTAGGACGCCAGGATCACCCCATGGTCCGGCTGCCCCAGATAACTCACGGTCAGCCATAGCGGGAAGGTCAACGCCAGTGCGATGGCGGTGAAAATCCACGCCGCCAGGAACTTACCTAGCACCGCCTGCACCATGGTGATCGGCAAGGTCAAGAACAGCTCGATCGTTCCGCCGCGCCGCTCCTCGGCCCAGAGGCGCATCGACAACGCCGGCACCAGAAACAAATAGAGCCACGGATGAAAGGTGAAAAACGGCTGCAAATCGGCCTGACCGCGCCCCAGCCAGCCGCCCACCATGAAGGTCATGGTGCCGGCCAGGATCAGAAAGATCACAATGAAGATATACGCCAACGGGGTCGCGAAATAAGCGCGCAGCTCGCGCGACGTGATCAAGGCGACATTACGCATTGGCCGTCACCTCGCGGAACACGTCGTCCAGATTGCCGGTGCTCGATCGCGAGCGCAACGCCTCGGGCGTCGCATCGGCCAGGATGCGTCCACGGGCGATGATCATCGCCCGGGTGCAAACCGCCTCCACCTCCTCAAGAATATGGGTCGAGATGATGATCGCCTTCTCCGCCGCCATGGCCTTGATCAGCTTGCGCACTTCGTACTTCTGGTTCGGGTCCAGGCCGTCGGTCGGCTCGTCCAGAATCAGCACGGGCGGGTTGTGCAGCAAGGCTTGCGCCAAGCCGACCCGGCGCTTGAACCCCTTGGACAGGGTCTCGATCGGTTGATGGGCGACCTCCTCGATCCGGGTTTTCGCCATGGCGTCGGTTATCCGGGCGCGCTTTTCGGCCCCCGAATAGCCGCGAATGCCGGCGATGAAATCGAGGAACCCCAGCGGTGTCATGTCGGGGTAGGCGGGCGCCCCCTCCGGCAGATAGCCGATCGATGCCTTGACCGCGAGCGGATCGGCCAACACATCGTGGCCACAGACCACGGCGGTTCCCGCCGTTGGCGTGAGAAATCCGCAGATCATCTTCATGGTGGTCGACTTGCCAGCCCCGTTCGGCCCCAGGAATCCCAGGACTTCCCCGGTGCCCAGATCGAAGTCGAGCCCATCGACGGCCGTGTGCGGGCCAAATCGTTTCACCAACCCGCGAACCGACACTGTGTCCGTCATGTCATCCCAATCGATAGTGCTGAACTCGACATCGATGTGCCAGCCGCTGCATGTATCAATTCCTCTGTGGAATTCAAGTCTTTAGGCTAAAGTCCCGTACGTGGAGATTCAGCGGTGGCGGGCGGCATGGCGGCAACGGCGGCGAGCGAGCGTACCGGGAGCAGGTTTCCGTGGAGTACGGTCATAGCCAAGCTCCGGCTTGTCACCGGCCTGATCCTGTTGGCGTTCGTCACCTCGCATCTGATCAACCACACTTTTGGGCTATGGTCACTCGACTCGCTGGACGCGGCGCGGCGCGCGATCATGGACATCTGGCGCGTACCGCCGGGCAGCTTGGTGCTGTACACCGCCCTTGGCCTGCACGTGACGATCGCCCTGCGGGCGATTTATCTGCGCGACGCCTTCATCCGCATGAGCTGGCCCGAGGTTGGGCAGCTCACCCTCGGCCTGCTCACGCCGATGTTGTTGCTGGGCCACGTGATCGCCACCAGCTACCTGGGTGAATTTCACGGCGTACGCACCGACTACACCTACGTGCTGTTGAATTTATGGGTGTTCAATCCGTGGCTTGGTGCGCAACAGGCGCTCGCCCTGCTGGTCGCCTGGACCCATGGCTGCATCGGTATCCATCTCTGGCTGCGCTATCGCAACTGGTACAAGGACGCAGCACCCTGGCTGTTCGCGACCGCGCTGTTGGTCCCGGCGCTGGCGATGTCCGGCTATATCGCCGCCGGCATGGAGATTCGCCAACTGGCTGTCGATCGCGAATGGCTGCATCTGGCGGTCGCCGGCATGGCGCTGCCACCGCAAGCCCAAATCCAGGCGACGCTGGCGTTGATCGACCACGCGCGACTGCTCTTCGCCGCCATGATCGGCGGGGCCCTGGTCGCGCGCTGGATCCGCCTCGCCTACGAACTGCGGCATCGCGGGGTGCGCATCCGTTATGGCTCCGGCCGGGCGGTCGCGGCGACCAAGGGCATGACCGTGTTGGAAGTCAGCCGCACCAACGGCATTCCCCATGCGTCGGTGTGCGGTGGACGCGGACGTTGCTCGACATGCCGCATCCGGATCAACCACGGCCTCGACCAACTGCCCGCGCCAAGCGAGACCGAGGCCAAGGTGCTCACCCGCGTCGCCGCGCCGCCCAATGTGCGGTTGGCCTGCCAGACCGAGGTGATCGACGGCTTGGAGGTGACACCGCTGCTGCCGCCGCATAACGCCGGCATGGACGATACGCGCGGCGGGCCGAACTACCTTCAAGGTCAGGAGTTGGAGATCGCCGTGCTGTTCGCCGACATCCGCGGCTTCACCCGCGTGTCGGAAAAACGCCTGCCCTATGACGTGGTGTTCATCCTGAACCGCTATTTCGCCGAGATGGGAGCCGCGATCGAGGGCGCGGGCGGCCGTATCGATAAATTCATCGGCGACGGCATCATGGCGCTGTTCGGTGTCGACAGCGATCCCGCCACCGGCGCCCGTCAGGCGCTGGCCGCCGCCCGCGAGATGGGCCGCCGGCTCGACGATCTGAACGCCAGCATGGCCAGCGACCTTAAGGAGCCGCTGCGCATCGGCATCGGCATCCATATCGGCCCGGCTATTGTCGGCGAGATGGGCTACGGCCAAGTGCGCGGGGTCACCGCCGTCGGTGACACGGTCAACACCGCCAGCCGGCTTGAGACGCTGACCAAGGAGCATCCGAGCCAACTGATCGTCTCCTCGGCACTGGCCGAGCGGGCCGGTGTCGAGTTGCCCGGCGCCGAAGCGATCGAGGTCGACGTACGCGGCCGGGAAACCCGGCTCGGCATCCTGGTGGTGCAGAACGCCTCGGACCTGCCGAACTGACACGCCAGTGACCGGTAGCCTGTTGATCCGGCTCTAGCCCTTAGTCCGCCGCGTCCTGGTAGGCTTCCAGCGGCGGGCAGGTGCAGACGATATGGCGGTCACCATAAACGTTGTCGATGCGGGAGACCGGGGGCCAGTATTTCGACGGCTCCATGCCCGGTCGCGGGTAGGCCCCCTGGCGACGGGTGTAGGGCCGGTCCCAGTCATCCGACAACAGGTCATCGGCGGTGTGTGGGGCGTGGCGCAGCGCCGACTCCTCGACCGCGACCGTGCCCGCCTCGATCGCCGCGATCTCCAAACGGATCGCCGCCATCGCGCCGATGAAACGATCGAGCTCATCCTTGGTCTCGCTCTCGGTCGGCTCGATCATCAGGGTACCGGCCACCGGCCAACTCATGGTCGGCGCATGAAAGCCGAAATCCATCAGCCGCTTGGCCACGTCGTCCACCGTCACGCCGCTGGTCTCCTTGATCGGCCGCAGATCGATGATGCACTCGTGCGCCACCAGGCCACTGGGGCCGGTATAGAGCACCGGATAATGCTCGCCCAACCGCTTGGCCAGATAATTGGCGTTGAGGATCGCGGTCTGGGATGCCCGGGTCAGGCCTTCCGCCCCCATCATCCGGATATAAGCCCAGCTGATCGGCAAGATGCCCGCGCTGCCCCAGGGCGCCGCCGTCACCGGGCCGATCGCCGTGTCGCCCCGGTCCAGCGCCTCGTGGCCCGGCAGGAACGGCACCAGATGCTCAGCCACCCCGATCGGGCCGACGCCGGGCCCGCCGCCGCCATGTGGGATGCAGAATGTCTTGTGCAGGTTCATGTGACTGACGTCGGAGCCGAACTCCAACAGCGAGCACAGCCCGACCAAGGCGTTCAGATTGGCGCCGTCGGTATAGACCTGCCCACCGTGTTCGTGAACGATCGCGCAGATCTCCTTTACCCGCGTCTCGAACACGCCATGGGTCGACGGGTACGTGATCATCAGGGCGGCCAGGTCGGCGGCATGCGCCTCGGCCTTGGCTTTCAGGTCGTCGACATCGACATTGCCGTGATCGTCGCAGACGACCACCACCACCCGCATGCCAGCCATCGCCGCCGAGGCGGGGTTGGTGCCATGGGCCGAGGACGGGATCAGACAGACATCGCGATGCGCATCGCCCCGCGCACGGTGATAGGCCCGGATGGTCAGCAATCCGGCATACTCGCCCTGCGCCCCCGAGTTCGGCTGCAGCGACACCGCCGCGTAGCCGGTAGCCGCCGCCAACATCTGTTCCAGATCGGCGATCAGCTTGTGGTATCCGCCCGTCTGATCGACCGGCGCGAACGGATGCAGCGAGGCGAATTCCGGCCAGGTGATCGGCATCATCTCGGTCGTCGCGTTCAGCTTCATGGTGCAGGAGCCGAGCGGGATCATCGAGCGATCAAGGGCAATATCCTTGTCGGCCAGCCGCCGCAGATACCGCAGCATTTCGGTCTCCGACCGGTGCTGATGGAACACCGGATGGGTCAGGAACGCCGAGCGCCGCCGCACGGTCTCCGGCAGGGCGTCCGGCACCGACGCCTCGATCTCGTCGAAGCTGAACTCCGCCTCCGAGCCCTGCCAGAAGCAGGACCACAGCGTCTCCACCGTTTGCCGGTCACAGGTCTCATCCAGCGAGACGCCCACCGCGTTGTCCAGCCAGCGCAGATTGATGCCCTCCATCCGGGCGGATTCCCAGATGGTGGCGGCCCAATCCTTGGACAGCACGGTCACGGTGTCGAAGAACCGGTCGCTCTCCAAGGTATAGCCGAGCCGGCGCAGCCCTTCGGCGAGCACCGCCGTCAGCCGGTGCACCCGGCGGGCGATCCGCGTCAGCCCCTCCGGTCCGTGATAGACCGCGTACATCGATGCGATCACCGCCAGCAGGACCTGGGCCGTACAGATGTTCGAGGTCGCCTTCTCACGCCGGATGTGCTGCTCACGAGTCTGCAAGGTCAGGCGATAGGCTGGCCGGCCCTTGGCGTCGATCGACACCCCAGCCAGGCGGCCGGGCATGTGGCGCTTGTGCGCGTCGCGGGTGGCGAAGTAAGCCGCGTGCGGGCCGCCGAAACCCATGGGCACGCCAAACCGCTGGGTGGTGCCGACGACCGCGTCCACGCCCCATTCTCCAGGCGGTGTCAGCAGGGTCAGCGCCAGCAGATCGGCGGCGACCGCCACGAAGGCGCCGCGGGCGTGAGCGTTCTCGACCACGGCGCGCAAATCCGTCACTGTCCCGTTGGTGGCCGGGTACTGCAGCAGCACGCCAAATGTGCCCTGCGGCAAATCATCGGCCTCATCGCCGACCACGATCTCGATGCCGATCGGCTCGGCCCGGGTGCGCAGCACGGCAATCGTCTGGGGCAGGGTATGCTTGGAGACGAAGAAGACGTTACCCGTGCTCTTGGCCAGCTTGCGGGCGAGCGCCATGGCTTCCGCCGCCGCCGTGGCTTCGTCCAGCAGCGAGGCGTTGGCGATGTCCATGCCGGTCAGATCGATGACCATGGTCTGGAAATTGATCAACGCCTCAAGCCGGCCTTGGCTGATCTCCGGCTGATAGGGCGTGTAAGCGGTGTACCAAGCCGGGTTCTCCAGCACGTTGCGTTGAATGACGCCCGGCGTGATCGTGCCGTAGTAACCCTGCCCGATCAGCGAGGTCAGCACCCGGTTCTGCGCCGCGAGACCCCGCAATTCCGCCAACACCGTCGCTTCCGACTGCGGAGCGTCAAGCGCCAGATCTCGACCGAGGCGAATGCTGTCCGGTACCGCCGCGTCCGTCAGGGCGTCGAGGCTGTCATAGCCCAGTACGGCAAGCATCGCATCGCGCTCGGCGGCGTTGGGGCCGATGTGTCGCGCGATGAAATCGTCGCTGCCGGTCAAGGCGTCCAAGGTCGGGCGGGCGGTCATCTGAGCATCTCCTGAAGCGACGGGAACGGCTTGGTATCAGGCCTCGGCATGAGCTTTGTAGGCGTCGGCATCCATCAAGCCGTCCAACTCGCTGGTATCGGACAGCTTGATCTTGAAGAACCAGCCGCCGCCCTCGGCATCGTCGTTCACGCTCTGCGGCGCATCGACCAAGGCCTCGTTAACCGCGACGATCTCGCCCGAGACCGGCGCATAGATCTCGCTGGCCGCCTTGACCGATTCGACGACCCCGGCCTCGTCGCCCTTGGACAGGGTTTGGCCCACCGTCGGCAGATCGATGTAGACGATGTCACCAAGCTGTTCCTGGGCGTGGTCGGTAATCCCGACCGTGCCGACACCGTCCTCGACGGCGACCCATTCGTGATCCTCGGTAAATTTGGTGGTCATGGTTGTCTCCCTGTTCCCTGAATACCGTTCGCTTGGCTGGTCAGCCGCTCAGCCGCGTTTGTAGCCGGGCGCCACGAAGGGCAGCTTGGCCACCGCCGCCGGCATCGGTTTGCCGCGCACGACGAGCTGAACCTTGGTTCCCACCGCCGCGTGAGCGGTCTCGACATAGCCCATGGCGACCGGTCCCGCGACGGTCGGCCCGAACCCGCCGCTGGTGACCGACCCGATCGAACGGCCGTCTTGGTCGGTGATCTCGGTGCCTTCGCGCGCCGGGGCACGGCCCTCGGGCAAGATGCCGACACGCCGGCGCGCCGGTCCCTCGGCCAGCTCGCGCCGCACCCGCTCGAACCCTGGAAAGCCGCCCTCCTCGCGCCGACGCTTGCCGATCGACCAGACCAATCCGGCCTCGACCAGCGACGTCGTGGTGTCGATGTCGTGGCCGTAGAGACACAGCCCCGCTTCCAGTCGCAGCGAATCGCGCGCGCCGAGGCCGATCGGCGCCACCGCCTCATGACCCAGAAGTTTCCTGGCGATCCGCTCGGCCGCGTCGGCCGGCAGCGACATCTCGTAGCCGTCCTCACCGGTATAGCCGGAGCGGGTAACGAACGCCGGTACCCCGTCGACCGTCGTCGCGAGCGCGGTCATGAAGGTCATCTCGGCAACCCCCGGCGCCAGCGGTCCCAGCGCCTCAGCCGCCTTCGGCCCCTGCAGCGCCAGCAACGCCCGATCCGGCAGCTCGGTCACCGCGTCGCCGAAATGGCCGCGCAGACGGGCCGTGTCATCGGCCTTGCAGGCGGCGTTCACCACCAGGAACAGATGATCCCCGGCGTTGGTCACCATCAGGTCGTCGAGAATACCGCCATCGGCGGTGGTGAACTGGGTGTAGCGCATGCGGCCTTCGGCCAGCGCCTGGATCTCGCCGGGCACCAGCTGTTCCAGCCGGGCGGCCGCGGCGGCGACACCGTTCGGGTCATCGATGCGCAACTGTCCCATGTGCGAAACATCAAACAACCCGGCGGCGGTGCGGGTGTGCTTATGCTCGCCCAGGATGCCCATCGGATACTGGACCGGCATGGCATAGCCGGCGAACGGCACCATCTTGGCGCCGAGTTCGCGATGCAACGCATCGAGTGGTGTGGTGTGGAGGGCGTCGCTGTCGCGACCGGATGTCTCGCTCATGTGGTCCCCATCGGCGGTTACCACGCGCCGACAACCGCCGACACGCGCACCCCCTCTGTCCAAGGACCTGAGAGATTAACCGGGCCGATCGTCTGGCCTGGCGTTCCCCGTCGGTGAGGCGGACTCCCGCCTGCTCTCCAGAGTTACCTCGCCTCGGGGTACCTTCGCCTGAGAGTTTCCGGGGGCGGTTGCTCCTTCGGCGTCGGCCGCGATCCAGGGTGAACAAGCGCCGGATCCGCCGCTCTCTCCCCCGAGGGTCGTGGGTTATGTGGCCGTGAGGATACCGCACACCGCCGCGCTTGCAAGCCCGGCTCTCGGTTACGGCCCGCGGACTGGGGACGCCGGCTGACCGGTCTCAGCGTGCGGCGCTGGCCCGGTTGTAGTCGAGTTGTTCGGCGGTCAGTTGAAAACCGACCAGGACCCGCACCCCCGAGAAACTGCCGTTGGCCGGCACCGGGACGAAGACCTTGATTTGCTCGATCCGGCCGACCCGTCGGTTGTTGCCCTCGAACGGCATCGGCAGATCGTAGATCTGTTTCGCCGTAACCTCACCGAACGCGCGCTCGACCGCCACGAAATAGCGCAACGCCGCCAGCCGATCCCGCTCGGCGGGCCCGCGTTCGGCCACGAAGCGAACCGCCAAATCAACCGCGACACCATCCTTGCCATAATCACAAATCGTGTTCACGCCGTCGATTCGCGCGTCGAACAGCACCTCCGTCAGGTCGCGGCCGCCACCCTCGCGGAACGCGGTGACCCGATCCAGAGTCGCTGGCGTGCCGGCCGATGGGCAAGGCGGCGGCGGTGTGTCGGACGCGCAAGACGCCAGCGTCGCCGCCAACACCACCCCCAGAGCCGTTATCGCGAAAGCGCGCATGGTTCTCCGCATGGTTCTCACAGAGTATTGTGGGTGCCGTCGCAGAGCGGTGCGCCGCCGGTCGCCTTGCAGCCGCAGAAATACACGGTGTCCGCTTTCTCGGCCTTAAAGCGCCGCGGCACGAGGCCCGTCCCCGAGTGCGATCCGTCGCAGAACGGCTGCTTGCCGCTCAAGCCGCACGCGCACCAGAAATACGCTTTGCCTTCTTCGACATCGACCGCATAGGGCTTTTTCTGCGCGCAGACCGGTTCGGTCATTCCAGAGTCTCCTTGGAGGATTGGGTCAGCCAATTGGCTGCGGACGATAGCCCGACGGGTTCCGGCGCGCAATTGAGCGGGCGCGCTGATTATCGGGTCCGGCGCAGCTCGGCGATGGTCAACCCCGAACCACCGACCACGCGGGTGATCAGCACGACTCCGGCGATGGTCGCGCGCGCACCCGGAACCGCGAAACCCGCCGACGATGACCGGTGCCGTGACGCAGAACGACAGCCACCGCAGCGACACCGAAGATCCGGTCAACTCGAACACGGGCCAGACGAGCGTGCTTCGCGTCACCGAGCACCCATAGACTGAAGCCCGGCCAGAACACCAACGCCTTGTCCCGAACGCAGTGTTCGCCCAACGCTCATGTCACCCATCGTCACAGCGTGCTTTTGGTTAGAATATTTTCCGATTAATTTTAGCCGCGCCCCGCAGAAGCTGAAGCAATTACAGTATTCGGCGGCGATGAGGATGTCGGTGACATTTTGCGGTGGCTTAAAGTTTTCCCCCATGATCCTATTGATACAAAGCACAAAACCTGACCAAAATTCGGCAAGACAGTGGGAGAAAGACAATGGGAGGTAGAATCAAATGACCACAAAATTGGTAATTGGTCTAGACGGGAAAAACTCGGGAGACCGTGCCTTGGCTTATGGGAAACAAATGGCGAAATTGATCGGAAGCTGTGAGCTACTGATCGTTTATATTATCGAATGGTCTCCGTATTCGTTCCAAACCGCTGAAGAAAATGCCGAGCGCCACAAGCGCAGAGAAGAAGAGATCTCATTGGCAAAGGAACGCGTGGTCGACCCGGCGGTTGCAGCTCTGAAAGAGGCAGGGTTCGCGGCCAGAGGACTAGTCCGTCATGGCCACGTCGCGAGCACACTGAACGCCATTGCGGTGGAAGAGAATGCCGAGCAGATCATCGTGAATAGATCATCCCAGGGCGGTATTACAGAACGCATTTTCGGAAGTTCGGTGGTGAATCTGGTCATGAACGCGAGCGTGCCCGTCACGGTCGTGAGTTAGGGAGAACAACCAATGAAACTTCTTCAGAAAACAGTTTTGGCGCTGGGGACTTCAAGTTTGTTCGTCAGTCCCGCGATCGCCCAAGAGGCGATAAGCTTAGATGAGAAAGTAAACGCCGCTTTCGCAACAGTAACCGGACCGTTCGTCAACTTGATCTTTGCACCGATTCCCGGCACTAGTTTCCCGTGGATCGTGATGTGGCTCGTTATCGCGGCGACCGTGTTCACGCTCTACTTCGGGTTCGTTCAGATCAGGTTTTTCAAACACGCGATTGCATTGGTTAAAGGCGATTATTCCGACCCAGCCGACGCTGGTGAGGTCAGCCACTTTCAGGCCCTCGCGACAGCCCTTTCGGGGACTGTTGGCTTGGGGAACATCGCGGGTGTTGCCGTTGCGATTGGTATTGGCGGCCCGGGTGCAACATTCTGGATGATCCTTGCCGGCCTTCTGGGCATGGCGTCAAAATTCACCGAATGTACGTTGGGTGTAAAATACCGGAATGAATACGAGGACGGCACCGTCTCCGGTGGGCCGATGTATCTGATATCCTGCGCCGCATCGACTGGCTCAG
>JABMNR010000077.1 GCA_013203465.1 Alphaproteobacteria bacterium | reverse complement strand
GTCTATCCCCCCGGCGAGGCGCGCGAAGACTGGACGGTCCTGCGCGCCTTCTCGGAATTGACGGCTACGACATTACCTTACGACACGCTCGATGCGGTGCGTGCGCGCATGACCGAAATCGCTCCGTCCTTCGGCGCCGCGAACAGCATCGCTGCGGCCGAGTGGCAGGACTTCGGATCGCCGGGCGATATGTCGGGCGATGCATTTGCCAGCCCGGTCGATGATTTTTATACGACCGATGTGATCTCGCGGGCATCGGACACCATGGCTGAGTGCAGTGCGCTGTTTGTTACCGGCGCGCACGGGAAGACGGGCACCGATGGCTGAGTCTAACTTCTGGGTGGATTACATCCTGCCGCTGCTGCTGATCGTCGGCTATATCGCCGCGATCGTCGTGCCGGTCTTGCTCGTCGTCGCGGTGGTCACGTACGGCGAGCGCAAGATTTGGGCGGCCATGCAGTACCGCAAGGGGCCGAACGTGGTGGGGCCGTTTGGGCTGTTCCAGCCGCTCGCCGATGGCCTGAAACTGCTGATGAAGGAAACCATTATTCCGACCGGCGCCAATCGTATCCTCTTCATCATGGCGCCGATGATCATGTTTGCCCTCGGTCTCATCGGCTGGGCCGTCATTCCGTTCGATACGCATCTGGTGCTGGCCGATATCAATGTCGGCATTCTCTATCTGTTTGCCGTGTCCTCGCTTGGCGTCTACGGCATTATCATCGCCGGGTGGGCGAGCAATTCGAAGTACGGTTTCCTCGGCGCCATGCGCTCGGCGGCGCAGATGGTTTCTTACGAAGTGTCTATCGGCTTTGTCCTGGTCACCGTGATGCTGGCGGCGGGCTCACTGAATTTGAGCGACATCGTCGAGGCACAAAAAGGCCTCTGGTTCTTCATTCCACTGGCGCCGATGTTCATTATCTATTTCATCTCGGCCCTGGCCGAGACCAACCGGACGCCGTTCGATCTGCCCGAAGCGGAGGGTGAATTGGTGGCCGGTTATCAGGTCGAATATTCGGCCATGACCTGGGCGCTGTTCATGCTCGGCGAATATGCCAACATCGTTTTGTTGAGCGGACTTTGCGTCATACTGTTTCTCGGCGGCTGGTTGCCGCCGTTCCATGTCGAACCCTTCATATGGATTCCCGGTGTCGTCTGGTTTATCGCCAAAACGGCTTTTGTGATCTTTCTCTTCACCTGGGTGCGGGCAACGATGCCGCGCTACCGTTACGATCAACTCATGCGCTTGGGCTGGAAGGTTTTTCTGCCCGCGTCTCTGGCCTGGGTAGTCATCACCGCGGGCGCCATGCACTTGTTCGGGTGGATGCCGCAATGAGCGGGAAAGGTTAATCATGTCGTTCATTGAGCAATCTATGAAATCCCTGTTGCTGAGCGAATTGCTGAAGGGTATGACCATCACCTTCCGCCAGATGTTTAGTCCCAAGGTGACCGTCAACTACCCCTATGAAAGAGGGCCGATCAGCGCGCGCTTTCGCGGCGAGCACGCGCTTCGGCGCTATCCGAACGGCGAGGAGCGCTGCATTGCCTGCAAACTGTGCGAGGCGATCTGCCCGGCGCAGGCGATTACCATCGAGGCTGAGCCGCGCGGCGACGGCAGCCGCCGTACGACGCGCTACGACATCGATATGGTCAAATGTATTTATTGCGGCTTTTGCGAGGAAGCCTGCCCGGTGGACGCCATCGTCGAGGGGCCGAATTTCGAGTTCGCCACCGAGACCCGCGAGGAGTTGTTCTACAACAAGGACAAGCTGCTGGCGAACGGCGACCGGTGGGAGCAGGAGATCAGCCATAACCTGACGCAGGACGCGCCGTATCGATGATCGATTTCTGTATTGGGTGAAGAAAATCTTCTAATAGTTTGATTTAATGCGTATATGTTAACGTTCCGGATGGGGTCCGGAAAAGGGGAACGGGATGGTCGTGCAGGCCTTGGTGTTTTACGGACTTGCCTTCGTTGCGGTGGCATCTGGCGTGATGGTGGTGGTGTCACGCAACCCGGTGCATTCGGTGCTGTTCCTGATTCTGGCGTTCTTTAATGCCGCCGGTCTGTTCGTGCTGATGGGGGCCGAGTTCCTGGCGATGATTTTGATCGTGGTCTATGTCGGCGCGGTCGCCGTGCTGTTCCTGTTCGTGGTGATGATGCTCGACATCAACTTCGTCGAGCTGCGCCAGGGGTTCCTGCGCTACCTGCCGATCGGCACGCTGATCGGGTTGGTTCTGTTGGCTGAGTTGATATTGGTGGTCGGCGGCTGGACGGTGGCGCCGGAGGTGCCGCAGGCGCTGGGGACGCCTATCCCGCCGCCGAATGAGGTGAGCAACATCGACGCGCTCGGCCGCTTGATCTACACGCGCTATGTCCTGCTGTTCCAGATTTCGGGATTGGTCCTGCTGATTGCGATGATCGGCGCCATCGTGCTGACCTTGCGGTCGCGCGTCGGGGTCAAGAAGCAATCGATCGAAACGCAGAATGCCCGCGATCCAGCCGACGTGATCAAGGTGATCAAAGTCACCCGGGGGGGAGGGGTCTGAGATGGAGATTGGTCTCGGTCATTACCTGACGGTTGCCGCGATCCTGTTCACACTGGGGATTTTCGGCATCTTCCTGAACCGCAAGAACGTGATCATCATCCTGATGTCGGTCGAGCTGATGCTGCTGGCCGTGAACATCAACCTGGTGGCGTTCTCGACGCATCTCGGCGACCTGACGGGCCAGGTGTTCGCACTGTTCGTGCTGACCGTGGCGGCCGCCGAGGCGGCGATCGGGCTTGCCATCCTGGTTGTCTACTTCCGAAACCGCGGTTCGATCGCGGTCGAGGACATCAATCTGATGAAGGGCTGAACGATGTATACCGCGATCATCTTTCTGCCGCTCCTGGGCGCGCTGATCGCCGGCTTCCTCGGCCCTTGGATCAAGGACCTAGGCGCGCAACTGGTCACCTGCGGGGCGTTGCTGTTGTCCGCCGTGCTGGCGGTTGTCGCCTTTGTCGAGGTCGCCATCGGGGGTCAGCCGCGCACGATCGAGTTGGCGAGCTGGATCACCTCCGGCAGTTTCGACGCCAGCTGGTCGCTGCGCTGGGACACGCTGACGGCGGTGATGGTGCTGGTGGTGACCGTCGTCTCGTCGATGGTTCACGTCTACTCGATCGGCTACATGAGCCACGACGACAGCAAGCCGCGTTTCATGGCCTATCTGTCGCTGTTCACCTTCGCGATGCTGATGCTGGTGTCGGCCGACAACCTGGTGCAGATGTTCTTCGGTTGGGAGGGCGTTGGTGTCGCTTCCTACCTGCTGATCGGGTTCTGGTACCACAAGCCTTCGGCTAACGCCGCCGCGATCAAGGCCTTTGTGGTCAACCGGGTCGGCGATTTCGGCTTCGCGCTCGGCATCCTGGGGATCTACCTGCTGTTCGACAGCGTCAGCTTGGATGTGATCTTCGCCGCAGCGCCGGAGAAAGCCGGCACGGTCATGTCGTTCCTGTGGATGGAGGCGGATGCGCTGACCGTGCTGTCGATCCTGCTGTTCATCGGCGCGATGGGCAAATCGGCGCAGCTTGGTCTGCACACTTGGCTGCCGGACGCGATGGAGGGCCCGACCCCGGTGTCGGCGCTGATCCACGCCGCGACCATGGTGACGGCCGGGGTGTTCCTGGTGGCGCGGATGTCGCCGATGTTCGAGTACGCGCCGACCGCGTTGGCGGTGGTCACGGTGGTGGGCGCGGCGACCGCGTTCTTCGCGGCCACGGTCGGTACCTGCCAGAACGACATCAAACGGGTGATCGCTTATTCGACCTGCAGCCAGCTCGGCTACATGTTCTTCGCGCTGGGCGTTTCGGCCTATTCGGCGGCGATCTTCCACCTGATGACCCACGCCTTCTTCAAGGCGCTGTTGTTTCTGTCGGCGGGCTCGGTGATCCACGCGCTGCATGACGAGCAGGACATGCGCAACATGGGTGGCATCTGGCGCAAAATCCCGTTCACCTACGCCATGATGTGGATCGGCAGTTTGGCGCTGGCCGGAATTCCGTTCTTCGCCGGGTACTATTCCAAGGATTTGATCATCGAGGCGGCCTGGGCCAGCCACTCCGGCGTCGGCCATTTCGCGTTTTGGATGGGCATTACCGCAGCCTTGCTGACCGCGTTCTACAGCTGGCGACTGCTGTTCATGACCTTCCACGGCAAACCGCGCATGGATCAGCATACCCTGGAGCACGCCCATGAGAGCCCGCCGAGCATGACCGTGCCGCTCGCCGTGCTGGCATTGGGGGCGGTGATCAGCGGGTTCGTCGGCTATGATGTTTTTGTCGGCACCCAGATGGACGCGTTCTGGGGCGCGTCGATCAAGGTTCTGCCAGAGAACAATACGATCGAGGCGGCGCATCATGTGGCGCTGTGGGTCAAGATCCTACCGATCGGCGTGGCGGCGGCGGGGATCTCGCTGGCCTATATCGCGTACATATTGAAACCCGAGCTACCGGCGATGTTCGTCGCCCGGTTCCGGCCGTTGTATCTGTTTCTGCTGAACAAGTGGTACTTCGACGAGTTGTACGACTGGCTGTTCGTCAAGCGGGCGTGGCAGATCGGACGCTGGTTCTGGCAAGGCGGCGACCGGGCGATCATCGACGGCTTCGGCCCAGACGGGATCAGCATGGTCGCTCGCTGGTGCGCCGGGCAGGCGGGCCGGTTGCAGACCGGATATCTCTATCACTACGCCTTCGCCATGCTGATCGGGGTCGTCGCGCTCGTCAGTTGGTATCTGGCGTTCGGGGGCTAAGCGATGGACCAGACCTGGCTGCTTCCGTTGGTGACTTTCCTGCCCTTGGTTGGGGCTGCCCTGATTTTGGTGAGCCGCGGTGACGCCGAGCAGGTGGCGACCAGTGCACGCTATCTGGCGCTCTGGACGTCGCTGATTACCTTCGTGCTGTCGCTGTTGATCTGGGTGTTGTTCGATCCGACAACGGCCGATTTCCAGATGGTCGAGACCGTCGCCTGGATTCCGGGTTCGTCGATCGCTTTTAGTATGGGCGTGGACGGCATTTCGCTGTTCTTCGTGCTGCTGTCGACCTTCCTGACACCGATCTGCGTGCTGGCCAGCTGGGACGCCATCAAGACCCGGGTGCAGGAGTACATGATCGCCTTCCTGGTCCTGGAAACCATGATGGTCGGCATGTTCGTCGCCCTGGATATCTTCCTGTTCTATATCTTCTTCGAGGCCGTGCTGATCCCGATGTTCCTGATCATCGGGGTCTGGGGGGGCGCGCGCCGGGTCTACGCCGCGTTCAAGTTCTTCCTCTATACGCTGGCTGGATCGGTGCTGATGCTCATCGCGATCCTGACGATATACTTCCAGTCCGGCACCACCGACATCCAGCAACTCATGGCCTTCGGCTTCGCGCCGGAGGTGCAGACCTGGCTGTGGTTGGCGTTCTTTGCGTCGTTCGCCGTCAAGGTGCCGATGTGGCCGGTTCACACTTGGCTGCCGGACGCCCATGTCGAGGCACCGACCGCCGGTTCGGTGATCCTGGCGGGCGTGTTGCTGAAGATGGGCGGCTATGGCTTCCTGCGGTTCTCGATCCCGATGTTTCCCGAGGCATCGGAGATGTTCGCGCCGTTGATCTACACTCTCAGTGTGGTGGCGATCGTCTACACCTCGCTGGTGGCGCTGGTGCAGGAGGACATGAAGAAGTTGATCGCCTATTCCTCGGTGGCGCACATGGGCTTCGTGACCATCGGCATGTTCACCATGACCACCCAAGGGGTCGAGGGCTCGATCTTCCAGATGTTGAGCCATGGCATCGTCTCCGGCGCGTTGTTCCTGTGCGTCGGCGTGGTCTATGACAGAATGCACACCCGCGAGATCGCCGCCTATGGCGGGCTTGTTAACAACATGCCGCGCTACGCGCTGGTTTTCATGGTGTTCACAATGGCCTCGGTCGGCCTGCCCGGCACCAGTGGTTTCGTCGGCGAGCTGCTGATCCTGGTCGGTGCCTTCCAGGCCAACACCTGGCTCGCGGCCCTTACCGCGACCGGCTTGGTCCTGGGTGCCGTCTACATGCTCTATCTCTACCGCCGGGTGATCTTCGGCGCGCTGGAGAAGGAGCAGCTAAAGGCGTTGCTGGACCTCAACCGCCGCGAGATCATGGTGTTCGCGCCGTTGGTTTTACTCGTCATCTGGATGGGGGTGTATCCATCCAGTTTCCTCGACATGATGTCGGTCTCGGTCGACAACCTGATCACCAATTACAAGGTGGCGCTGGGTGAAACCGGCACCGCCTTGGCGGCACGCTGAGCGGGCGGGGAGCGCGGCAATGGATACGGTGACGACCCTTCCCGTGATGATGCCGGCAGCGGCGGAAATCTTCCTGACGGTGGTCGGGATGGTGCTGTTGATGGCGGGCGTATTCCGCGGCGAGAAGATGCTGAAACCGCTCGCGTGGGCGACGGTTGCCGCCTTCATCCTGGCCGCCGGCCTGGTGATTATGTATGGCGGCACCGGTGCGGCGTTTTTCGGCCTGTTCGTGACCGAGGCGTTCGCCCAATTCGCCAAGATTCTGATCCTGCTGGGGTCCGGCTTCGCGATCCTGCTGTCGCTGGGTTACCTGAAGAGCGAGAAGGCCGGCCGGTTCGAGTACCCGGTGCTGATCCTGTTCGCGACCGTCGGCATGATGCTCATGGTCTCGGCCAACGATCTGATGGCGCTCTACATGGGTCTGGAGATGCAGAGCCTCGCGCTCTACGTCATCGCCGCCATTCGCCGTGACACCTTGCGCTCCACGGAGGCTGGGTTGAAGTACTTCGTCCTCGGCGCGCTGAGTTCGGGCATGCTGTTGTACGGCTGTTCGTTGATCTACGGCTTCACCGGGACCACCAGCTTCGAGGTGCTGGCCCAGGTGTTCGCGGCCGATAGCACGCCGTCGACCGGCTTGATCGTCGGGCTGGTGTTTCTGATCACCGGGCTGGCCTTCAAGGTCTCGGCGGTGCCGTTCCACATGTGGACCCCGGACGTGTACGAGGGCGCACCAACCCCGGTGACGGCCCTGTTCGCCGTCGCACCCAAGGTGGCGGCGCTGGCCTTGTTCGTCCGCGTGATGAGCGAGCCGTTCGGTGACCTGCTGGCGTCGTGGCAGCAGATACTGGTGTTCCTCTCGATCGCCTCCATGGTGTTTGGGGCGTTGGCCGCCATGGTACAGACCAACATCAAGCGGCTGATGGCCTACAGCTCGATCGGCCATATGGGCTATGCCCTGGTTGGCTTGGCAGCGGGAAACGAGGCGGGAATTACCGGCGTGATGATCTATCTCGCCACCTACATTTTCATGAATATCGGCGCCTTCGCCTGCATCCTGGCAATGCGGCGCGACGGCCGGTTGGTTGAGGAGTTGTCGGATCTGACGGGTTTGTCCAAGACCCATCCGATGATGGCGCTGGCGCTGATGATCTTCATGTTCTCAATGGCCGGCATTCCGCCGCTCGCCGGGTTCTTCGGCAAGTGGTATGTGTTTCTGGCGGCGGTCGAGGCGGGCTTGTTCGGACTCGCCGTGATCGGCGTGCTGGCCAGTGTCGTGGGCGCCTTCTATTATCTGCGCATCGTCAAACTCATGTATTTCGACGACGCCGAGAACCCGTTGGATAGCAAGGTGGCCGGCGATCTGCGGTTGATCCTGTATGGCTCGGCGGCGGTGACATTGCTGTTTTTCCTGGTGATCTCACCGATCTACGACAGCGCCCGCGCCGCGGCGGCGAGCTTGATAGGCGCGTGATCGGTCAAGCGCGCCGCCGCGACGCCAGTGGCCTACATCGGCTGGGAGACGACCCGTGCTTCTGGTGATCGATTGCGGCAATACCAACACCGTGTTCGCGGTCTACCTGGGAGAGGGCATGACCGCGACCGGTTCGTGGCGGACCTCGACCAACCCGGAACGTACCGCCGACGAGTACGCGGTGTGGTTGACCCAGTTGATGGCCCTCAATGGGTTGGACGCCAAGACCATCCGCTCGGCCATCATCGCGACCGTGGTACCGGAAACCCGGTTCGCGTTGCGCACCTTGTGCCGCAAGCACTTCAACACCGACCCGATGGTCATCGGCGACCCCGGCGTCTCGCTCGGGATCGAGGTGCGGATCGACCGGCCGGAGGAGGTGGGCGCCGACCGGGTGGTCGATGCCGTGGCGGTGCAGCAACTCTATGGCGGGCCGGCGATCGTGCTCGACTTCGGCACCGCGACCACCTTCGACGTGGTCGAGGTGGACGGCGCCTATGCCGGCGGCGTGATCGCGCCGGGGGTTAACCTATCGCTCGAAGCGCTCTACATGGCCGCTGCTCAGCTGCCCCGTATCGCCATCCAACCACCCGAAACCCGCCCCGGCGACAACGACCCAGTCCGGGTAATCGGCAAGAACACGCGCGCGGCCATGCATGCCGGCATCTTCTGGGGCTATGTCGCGATGATCGAGGGATTGGTCGAGCGAATCCGGGCCGAATACGGCCAACCCATGAAGGTGATCGCCACCGGCGGGCTGGCTCGGTTGTTCGCCACCTCCACCAAGGTGATCGACGTCGTCGACGACGACCTCACCCTGACGGGACTTCGCCTGATCCACAATCGCAACCGGAGTGATGCCACCTGATGCGCCGCTTGAGCCCCGACGACGACGCCCTGTATTTTCTTCCTCTCGGCGGCAGTGACGAAATCGGCATGAACGTCAATCTCTACGGCCATGCCGGCGAATGGCTGATGATCGATCTCGGCATCACCTTCGGCGACGACACCACGCCGGGCCTGGACATCATCCTGCCCGACATCTCGGCGATCGAGGAACACCGCGACCAGCTATGCGGCCTGTTGCTGACCCATGGGCACGAGGATCACATCGGCGCCGTCGCGCATCTGTGGCCCAAGCTGCGCTGTCCTATCTATTGCACGCCGTTCACCGCCTCGATTCTACGCCGCAAACTCGATGACGCGGGTTTGCTGCGCGAAGTCACGCTGCACGAGGTCGCGCTAGGCGCCAACTTCGTTATCGGGCCGTTCGAGATCGAAATGCTGACCATGACCCACTCGATCCCGGAACCGAGCGGCATCGTGTTGCGGACGGCGGCCGGTACCGTGGTTCATACCGGCGACTGGAAATTTGACCCCACGCCGTTCGTCGGCGCGGTGACTGACGAAGACGCGATCCGCGCGGTGGGGGATGAGGGGGTGCTGGCGATGGTCGGCGACAGCACCAACGTCTTCGTGCCCGGGACCACCGGTTCCGAGGCCGAGGTGCGGATGGCGCTAACCGAGTTGTTCTCGCAGTATTCCAAGCGAATCGCGGCCGCTTGTTTCGCCTCTAACGTGGCACGGTTGGAAAGCGTGGCCATAGCGGCGGCGGCCAATGACCGACAGACCGCCCTGGTCGGCCGCTCGCTCTGGCGCATGCATGACGCCGCCAAGGAGAACGGGTATCTGGCCGATCTGCCACCGTTCGTGCGCGAGAATGAGGCTGGTTTCTTCCCCGAGGACAAGATCGTGATGATCTGTACCGGCAGCCAGGGCGAGCCCCGGGCGGCGTTATCCCGCATCGCGGAAGGATCGCATCCGCATGCGACGCTGGGCGAGGGGGATGTCTGTTTCTTTTCCTCGCGGCAGATTCCCGGCAATGAGCTGGCGATCGCCCGGGTGCAAAACCGTCTGGCGGGTCGTGGGATCGAGATCGTCACCACCGAGGATCAACCGGGAATTCATGTCTCCGGCCATCCGGCACGGGACGACTTGGCACGGATGTACCAGTTGGGGCGCCCCCGGATCGCGATCCCGGTCCATGGCGACGCCCGGCATCTGCGCGAGCATGCCCGGTTGGCCAAGGCGTGCCAGGTACCGCAAGCCTTGGTGCCGGCCAATGGCAGCATGATCCGTCTCGCTCCCGGTCCGGCGGAGATTGTTGAGTGGGTCGACAGCGGGGCGTTGACCCTCGATGGCGGCCGGCTGGTGTCGCTGACCGCCGACAGCCTGCAGGATCGCCGCCGCATGCTGCACAATGGAGCGGCCGCCGTGACGGTGGTCATGGACGCCAAAGGCGGGCTGCGCGCCGATCCGGTGATTAGCTTCACCGGCATCGCCGATGGCGATGATCTTGAGGATCTGTCGCTTGACGCCGCCGATGCGGTGCGGGACGCGTTGAACAGCATGTCGTCCAAGGATCGCCGCCGGGACGAGCCGGTGCGCGAAGCCGCGCGCCGCATGGTCCGCCGGTTGATCAAGGCCGAGTTCGGCAAGCGCCCGGTGACCGACGTTCATGTCGTCCGGGTTTGAGACGGGAAGGAGCCAACCCGATGATCGGTCGCCTCAATCATGTCGCCATCGCCGTGCCGGATTTGGCCGCCGCGACCGCCACTTACCGTGACGTGCTTGGCGCCCGGGTTTCCGATCCGCACGATCTGCCGGATCACGGGGTGAGGGTGGTGTTCGTTGAACTCCCCAACACCAAGATCGAGCTGCTGCATCCGCTGGGCGAGAACTCGCCGATCGCCGGGTTTCTCGACAAGAACGCCGCCGGCGGCATTCACCATGTTTGCTATGAGGTCGACGACATCCGCGCCGCGCGGGACGCACTGGCGGCCAAGGGCGCACGGGTGCTGGGCGATGGCGAGCCCAGGACCGGTGCGCATGGCAAGCCGGTGCTGTTCCTGCATCCGAAGGATTTCTGCGGTACGCTGGTCGAACTCGAACAGGTTTGAGGCCGGGGCAAAAGGATACGGTGATGGACGTTGTCTCGGGCGTGGTGGTCTACATCCTGTTGTGGTGGTGGGTGTTTTTCATGACCTTGCCGTTTGGCGCTCGTTCACCGAAGACGCCTGAACTCGGTCACGCCACGAGTGCTCCGATCAATCCGTACCTTCTGCGCAAGGTGCTGGCGACAACGGTCATCGCCGCCGTCTTGTTGGGCGGTGTGTATTGGTCAATCGACGCCAACCTATTTTCGTTCCGCGATGCGATCCGCGACTGGTGAGCGTTTCACGACCTGAGGCGGTTCCACCTTGTTGGACAACTCGGCCGTGTTGTTTGGGTGTTTTCCTGGTCCTGATCACGCGGTCAAACCCTCTTTATCACATCCCCAGAGGTTGCTCGGGCTACCCGAGGAATGCTTCCGCTGCCTTTCCACAAGTCATTAACCCGTTTACCATTGGCTGATGCGGGGCGGATTGGCCGTCCATCTGGGCACTGCCGGGTGAAAAGTTCACTCGCTTTTGCCGCTACGAGCAACCGAATGATGTGGCGTGGAGATGGTATGGAGGGTTAGATCGTGAAGCGGCGAGGGTTCTTGAAATTGGGCGCGGGTGCCGCGGCCGGTGCGTCGGCTTTGATGTCAAGCCGGGCGGGCGCGCAGCTTGTGTTGCCTGACGGTCTGCGTCCCGATCTGGAGGTGCGGCCCAGTCCGCCGACGACGCCGTTCGTGGCACCTTTGCAGATCCCCGAAATTGCCCAACCGGTCGATCCCTCGATGTTTGATCCGCCGCCCGATCCGGCGCGGCACCAGCGGTATGAAGAGTTTCCGCCGGTCAAGTTCTACACGATCCACGAACGCGCTTTCCTGCACTCCTATCATCCGGAACTGCCGCCGACGCCAAGCTGGGGTTACGACGGCTTCGTCCCCGGGCGCACGTTCCATGCCCGGTACGGTGAGCCGTATCTGGTCCGCCGCTACAACGATCTGCCGGCCGATTATACGGGGTATGCCCTGCCGTCCACATCCATGCATCTCCACAACATGCACGCGGCCTCGGAGAGCGATGGCTTTCCCATGGATTTCATCAATTCGGGTGAATGGCAGGACCATCACTACTGCATGTTTCCGGCGGGTATGGACCCACGCGAGAAGCTGACGCTGCTCTGGTATCACGACCACCGCATGGACTTCACCGCAGCCAACGTCTACGCGGGTTTTAGCGGCTTCTGCCTGTTCTTCGACGAGCATGACACGGGTGACGAGAATGATCCGTCACCGCTTGCCTGGCGCTTGCCTAGTGGCAAATACGACGTACCGCTGGTCCTCCATGATGTGCTTTTCGACACCAAGGGCAACGCCGTCTTCGATATCTTCAATACGCAAGGTTTCCTGGGCGACAAGATGACCGTCAACCGGATCATCCAGCCCTATCTGGAGGTCGAACCGAGAAAATACCGGTTCCGTCTCTTGAACGGTGGTCCGTCACGCTTCTACACATTCGTTCTGTCGAGTGGGCAGTCGTTTGTCGTGCTGTCGAATGACGGCAACATCACTCCCGCACCCATCGTGGTCGACCGGTTGCCGCTGTCGGTTGCCAACCGCTACGACGTCATCATCGACTTCTCGCGCTATAAACCGGGCGATCACATCGATCTGGTCAACATTCTGGAACAATACGACGGCGGCGGTCCCAGCGGTCGTTTCCTTGACCCCGGAACACCGGTCATGCGTTTCAACGTGGTGCAAGCGACAGGCCCCGACAACAGCCGCGTGCCCGAACGTCTGCGCGAGCTGCCGCCCATCGATCTTTCAGAGGTCCGAGCGCATCGCGAATGGGATTTCGACTACACCGGCGGCATGTGGAGCATCAACGGCCTGGAGGCCGACATGATGAAATCCGCTGCCGATGCTGGTGCAGGCACTGCGGAAATCTGGACGTTGAAGAACTCCGGCTCGACCTGGTCGCATCCAGTCCATATCCATTTCGAGGAGTACCAGATCCTGGAGATCGATGGCCGGCCCGTCGAACCTGGCAGCCTTCTGAACTCGCGCGGGGACACCTTCTGGCTCGGTCCCAAGCAGACCGCGAAGCTGTTCCTCCGCTTCCGCGATTTTCATGGCCGTTACATCATGCATTGCCACAACGTGGTGCATGAGGACCGTGCCATGATGCTGCGCTGGGACATCCTGGCATGATGCGGCGCGCCGCCCTGTTTTCGCTGCTTCTGCTCGGTGCCTGCTCGCCGAATCTGCAGGAATTGCGGCCCAATTTTCAGGGCCTCGAGTTCCTGCACCCCTACCCGCAGCCGCGCCCGGGCCGCACGATACAATGGAGTTCACTTGACGGCTCGACAACCTATGCTCGGACCTCGCCTTCGCTGTTCGAGCCGTCCAATCCGTACGAAAATCCGCCCGGCAGCAATTTCATCCAGACCGTCAACGCCAACATGTTCGATGGCAGGGGCCGCGAGATGCCCAACACCCTGCCGTCGACGCCGAACACCTCCTACAACTTGCACGACGGCGCGGTGGAAGTCGTCGACATCGATCGACGCTCACCCACCACGGATCTCCACGACATCCTGCGCGACACGATTGCCGGCGCCAAACGTGGTGAGATTGATGCGCGGCGCATTCAGGAGGCGGTCGACATCCTGGAGGGAAATCCGGTGTTCCCGGATCGGACCTACAATGGGTTCCCGCAGCTGCACTACCTCTCCGGCACGAAGGTCAAGACGGTAGACCCGATCTATAATGCCGACGGAGAGCTGGTTGGTGGCAATGTCGACATCCATCAGCTCTGGTACGACTCGCACATCGAGAGCGACACGGCCTATATCGATGCCTCGGCCATGTTCGACGTGCCCTGGACGATCACCTACACGGTTGATGTGCTTGAGCAGGGCTCGGACGATTTCGCGCCCTTTATTATGCTGTACGACGACCCCTACCTCAGCGCTCCCGGTGCGCCGCCCGAGGCACATGTTGCCATGGATCAGTCTTTCGTCCCCATGCTGCAGGGTACCCGCAACGTCATCCGGATGAAGATGACCAAGGGCAAGTACTTCAACCTCGCCTATCACTGGGGCTGGCGTATCCACCCGCCACGCATCCAGGTGACCGAAAACGCGGTCAAGCGCATCAACGGGCGTTTGCTGGTCGATTTTGAACGCATGGTCTTCGGCGACGACCCGATGTCGAGCCGTGAGGCCCAGTTGGCCGCCATCGCCATGATCGGTGATCTGGCCCCGGCCAAGCGCATGTGGAACGCCTTTCGTGCCGTGCTCGCGACCGACGACGCTTCCGTGGCACTCGAACAGCTTCACATGGCGGATGCGGCGTTTCTCGACTGGCAGGATCGCACGAAACTACCCGCGGGCGTCGAGCCGGACCCGAATGCCGACATCACCATGCTTTATGCCAACAACACGATCTATGGCGAGATGGCCGGCGGCGGCGTGGTGCGTTTGACGGAATGGGAGGAACGTCCCCAGAACGTGACGATCTCCCTCATCAACGCCGATCACTTCATCCACGGCTACGTCAACGTCGATTTTGGCGGCCAGCGCGGCTGGGAGAACCAGTTCCATTCCTCCATAGCGGAGGGTGGATCCGGGCCCTGGTTCACCTTTGGCCGCGCCCACTGGTGGATCAATGCCGGCGAACCCTGGGGCCTGATCGACGTGCCGCCCTTCAAGGACGGCAAGCCAGGCCGTCACAGGGTCGAACTGACGCTCGATTTCGATCCGGCACGCCGGTTGCGCATGTACCAGTTTGATCCCTACCATCACGACGTCGCGATTTTCTCGGTGCATTAGGATGGCCATGGCGACCTTCCGGGCATCATGGATCGCTACTGCGGGGTTTTTGACGCTGGGATTGTCGTTGCCCGCCGAGGCCGAGAACATCTCCATTCCTGGATATGGCGACGTGACACTCTCGGCTGTCGGCAATGCGGGCGTGCTGGTTCATGACGGCACGCTGGGCGCGACGACCGAAGGCGATACCCACGGCCAGCTCCAGACAGTCAAGTCGCTGGTTGGCGTCACCTGGGTCTGGGACATCGGATACAGCCACAAGCTGCTTGCGAACTACGCCTATGGCGGTGAATTCACCACACTGGACCGCACTTTCGAGGATGCCAAGCCGTTCCGATCCGCGATCGGTGTTTCCAATGCCCTGGGCGCCTTCACCTACGGCAAACAGCCGACCGGGTTCTTTAAGTACTATGGCGGTCTGATCGACCGTTCACAGGATTTCTACGCCACGGGCTACACAACCGCCAATGCCGGCGGCGTCAGCGCGTTCGACACCCTCAAATACTCCACCTCCTATGGCCGATTGGCCGTCGATGTGGACTACCGCCCCGCCTTCATCGACGGCTCGTCACCCCTTTCCAACAGCTTCGGCATCTCGAGGCAGTACCGACAGTATCTCGGGCGGTTCACCTTCGGCGGCGGCTATCTTCACCAGGAATTTCGCAGCGGCGCCAACGACGACGTCAACCGGTTCGGCGGCGCCGTGGAATACGGCAGCGAGCAATGGACGTTCGCCCTGGGTGCCCATGTCGTTGACGACGCCAGCGCCCACGACACCCGATCCTATAATCTTTTGGGAACCTTTCAGCTGACACAGGACAACGCCCTGCACCTCAGTCTGGCGATCATCGACGATGATGACATCTACGATTCATTCCTGGGCGGCGGCTACTACATCGATCACCGCATCGGCAGCCAGTGGCGGGTTTACAGCGAGGGCGCCGTGACCCGCGCCGAAGCGGCCGGCGGCGGCAATGTGGCGGTCAACACACAGATCTTGGTTGGAGTACGGTTTGATTTCGGCAACATCTTTTATTGAGCGCAAAGCCATGGTCATGCGGTTGCCGTGCCTCGCACTGCTTCTCTGGTGCGCAGGCGCCGTGGACGTTGCCGCGCAGGACACCCCCTTCACCTTTGGTGAGACGGCCGGGTGCTTCAGTTGTCATGCGGTGGATCCAGCGAGCCTTGCCGCGCCGCGTTATCCGCCCCCGAAGATCGCCGGACAGCGTGCTGACTACCTTGCCTCGGCGATCCGCGACTACCGTGAGGGCCGGCGCAGCCATTATCTGATGAACAGCCCGGCTTCTGAATTTGCCGAGGACGAGATCGAACCGCTGACCGCCTACATCGCGGGCATCACGGCAGACCAGCTTCCCCATCGCGTGAAGCCGGAACCCGATCCGGCCGCGGTCGCGCGTGGCGAGCAACTGGCCGCGGCCAGCTGTGTCCGATGCCATCCACGGAACGGCGGCGGCGGCCGCAGCGGCACGCCCAGCCTGAATGGTCAGTACGCTGCATACCTTCTGGTAACGCTTCAGGATTACCGCCTGGGCGTGCGGCATAACCCGGCAATGCTGAAAGTCACCTCTGCCTTGTCCGATGACGAGATGGCCGATCTGGCAGCCTTCTATGCATCGCTGACCGGTTTGTATCCTTATTAGCTCTCATGCGGGTTTGTGGGTTTTTGAACACGGGACAATACCCTTATCGATGCGGGAGTTTCACGCGACTTGGATCGCATGCCGCCATTCACTTACACTGGCTCTCACGTCGACGTTCCAATGAAAAGTTACAAACCCATAACGGATTGATTATTAAGAAACATTGATTGATAGCGAGGGAGACAGCGAGTGATGGACCCGACCCGATTGGAGGCCCTGTGCCGACGCTATGTCGAGGCGTTCAATGATCGCGACCTGGAATGCTTGCGCTTGATGCTGGCACCCACCGTGCGGCTGCGGGATTGGGAGCTTTCGGCTGATGGCCTGGATGATGTAATGGCTCAGTTCTCGGGCCTGTTTGCCCTCCCCGACCCACTCACGGCAAGGATCCTCCGGCTCTATTTTCGCGAGAACGGCGTTGCCATGGAACTTGAAATCACAATCGGGGCGATCGATGTGCTGAATGTCGTGGATCTTATTGATTTCATGCCGGACGGCCGGATTTCCTTCATCTCCGCATTCAAGCAATAGTTGCCCCGCGCGACTGAAGTGCCGCATGTCCGCTGAACCCAGCACGGTTTGCATTCTGGCGGCGGGACGCGGCACCCGGGCGGCGATCCATGGCGATTGGTTGCACAAGGCTTTGTTGCCACTAGGAAGTCAACCGGTGGTTAGCCATATCATCGGGCAGTTCCCGAGCGATACACGGTTTGTCGTGGCCTGCGGGCATTTGAGCGGTCAATTGAAGGGGTTTTTATCGCTCGCTCATCCGCAAACTCAGATTGAGTACGTGGATGTCGACCCGTTCGAAGGGCCGGGGTCGGGCCCGGGGCGGTCATTGCTGTGTTGTCGGCCCAACCTTCCAGGTCCCTTCGTCTTCACGGCATGCGACACGCTGATCGGGGGTAAGCTGCCAAGGATGGACGGCAACTGGCTCGGTGTGATGCCGGTCGACGACCCTAGTTCTTGGTGCACGCTTGGAACCGACAAAGACGGATTGGTCACCGATATTGCTTATAAGCGCGCGAACGGGCATCGGTTGGCTTTTGTCGGATTGGGTTATGTCCATGACATCGAAGCGTTCTGGGAGGCGCTGGCGGCGCGGGTACCAAATGCGCGAGGCGAGCTTCAGGTCGACCCCGGCTTGGAGGCAATGGCGGCGCGAGGGTGCCGGATCGAGCCGGTCGACTGGACCGATACCGGGACGGTTGAAAATTATTTGGAAGCACTGTCCCGCCTAGGACCAACCATGTCCTTTGAAGGCAAGTCCAACGATCTGACCTTTCAGGTGGGCGACCAGATTATTAAGCTGTTCCGAAGCGAGAGCACCGCGCTTAGTCGGTACGAACGGGGACTGGCACATCCCGATTGCTTCGCGGCGGTTACCGAACGTCATGGCCAGCTGTTTGGAACCCGGCGTGTCGAAGGTGCGTTGCTCGCGGATGTGGCGACCCCGGATCATGACACCAGGTTCCTATCCTGGATGCAGCGCGCGTTCTGGCGGGATCACGATACGCCGGTGGATACGTTTCGACGCCAAATGTCCGCGTTCTATGGTGAAAAAACCAGGACTCGCTTGAGGCAGTTTCTTGATGATCGCGCTTGGGGCCGGGAACCGGCATGTATTCTAGCGGGCAATGTTCCAATACCCACGGTCGACGAGGTCCTCTCGACGTCGGAGGGCCACTGGCTCCACGGAGGTTGGCCCTCGTCATTTCATGGTGATCTGCACGACGAGAATGTTCTCGTGACCGAAGACGGGCATTTTGTTCTCATTGATTGGCGCGAGGATTTCGCAGGCGATCCGGCGACGGGCGACCGATACTATGATTTGGCGAAATACTATCACACGCTCGACCTGTCGGTGGCGACGATGCGAGATCGCGACTACGCCATCGAGGAAACCGCCACCGGTCTGGAAATTCGACACAAGGATACTCCGATACTGTCGGAGCGGCGCCGGGCTTTCTGGCGTTTCGTGGATGACCATGGATACGATCGGCGGCGGATCGCCTTTCTGAATGGCTTGATCTTCGTGAACATGGCTCCGTTGTACAAGGATCCGATGAGTTCCTACCTGTATTTTCTTGGCCGCAAGCGTCTTAGCGAGGCCGTTTTCCGGGAGCCGGGTGATGACGTCTGATTTGGTTAAGGAAATATCCTGTTCGCAAGAGCGAACGGAGAAACCTTGGGGTTTCGAGAACTTGCTCGAGGTTAACAAACACTATGCCTTGAAGGAAATCTTCCTGCGCTCGGGCACGCGTTCCAGCTTGCAGATGCATCGAAGGAAACACGAAACGATTTTCGTGATCTCCGGAAGATTGGAGCTCGAGATCGGTAAATCGGTAGAGGCTTTGGAAAACTGCCTGTTCGCCAGTGGAGCCGGATACGTCGTCCCGCCCGGATATGTTCACCGGGTCACGGCGCTGGAGGACGTGCGTTTGGTTGAGGTTTCAACACCGGAACTTGATGATATCGTGCGTTTGCGAGATGACTATGGACGGTCCTGATCTTTTCAGCCCGGCCATCATCGTGCTGACCATCGGCACCTGACGGTCATTCATGGAACGTGCGTTGGAAACGACCTTGGATGCCTTTATTCTTGATGTGGACGGAGTGTTGACGGACGGCGGGTATTATTATTCCGCCGATGGTAAAGTTTTGAAAAAATTTGGCCCCGACGACAATGATGCACTCAAATTATTGGCGAGATACATCGATATTCATGCGGTTAGCGGCGATCATCGAGGTTTTCCAATTACCCACAAACGTGTCGCCGAGGACATGGGGCTGAAGCTTGATCTCGTGAGCACGGATTGCCGCGTGCAATGGCTCGCCGAAAGATATAACCCCGCCAGGTTGATATATATGGGAGATGGTATTTTCGACGCCCTGGTGTTCCGCGCCGTGGGGTACGGCATCGCTCCCGCCAACGCGGATCCGGTGGCGTTGCGCACGGCTGATTTCGTCACCAGCCGATCCGGCGGGGACCGGGCCGTATCGGAAGCGGTGATGCATGTGCTTGAACGGTTTTTCGGGGTATGCGACATTTTCGACATCCTAGAGGGACGGAAAAACGCCCGTGGCTAAGGATATCGTGAAGGACCGCGTGCTTCGCCAGGCGCGGCGATGGCCTAGCACGCAACTAGGGATAGGCGTTGTAAGTCGCAATTGTGTTCAAGCGGCCGTCGAGATCGCGAACGAGCATGACGTTGACCTGATGCTCATCCCCAGCAGGCGTCAAATCGACACACGGTCACTGGGGGGCGGATATGTCGAGGGGTGGACGGCGCATGATTTGGCTCGGTTTGTAGGTGATCGCGATCCCAAGAACAGGATCATTTTGGCGCGTGATCACGGTGGGCCCTGGCAGAATTCTTCGGAATTAGAGCGGAAACTAACGCCCGAGGCGGCCATGTCATCGGCCAAGGGGTCCTTCGCGGAAGATATTGACGCGGGATTTTCGATCATTCACATCGATCCAAGCGTTTCGCCGGATGGTCAACCGGATCTAGATGTCATCATCGATAGGGTTTTTGAACTCTACGCCTATTGCATGGAATACGCGTTAAAGTCGAACCGAAACATCGCCATCGAGGTCGGAACGGAAGAGCAGGATACGGTGGCGCGTTCCATACTGGATGTGGAGTTGCTCGTTAATAAAATTTCGTCGTTTTGCAAGTCGGCGAAATTGCCCACGCCGCTTTTCGTCGTGGTGCAAACCGGGACGAAAGTCGTCGAAACCCGAAATGTCGGATCCCTCGGAAGCCCGTTCCGCGTGCCCGGAGAAATTCCCGCCGAGGTAAACCTGCCGCGTATTCTGACGACGTTGAGGCGGCATGGGATGTTGATCAAACAGCACAATACGGACTACCTGCCCGACGAAATTCTTGGGCGGCACCCTCACCTTGGCATCGACGCGGCGAATGTCGCGCCAGAGTTTGGCGTGATCGAGAGTCGGACGTTCTTGCATGTCACCGAAGCCAACCTTCTGATCGCCGAAAGGGACCGGTTCTTAGAACTGGCCTACAAATCAGGAAAATGGCGAAAATGGATGGCTCCCGACAGCAAGGCGAAAGACCGGGAACGTGCCATTATTTCAGGACACTATATATTTTCAAACCCTGAGTTCGGCGAACTGAAGGAGAAGGTTAATCGAGCACTATCCAACAGGAACGTTGATATTGACGACACACTGAAGAATAGCGTCAAGAATGGTATTTTAAGATACATGCGGGCATTTCGGTTAGCGAGTTGGGCCTGAAAAACAACCCACCCATTGACGAATATGGATTCCGCGAGCGACTGGACGCCATCATCGACATGGACCATTGCCTGATCGGTTTGTCCGGGATGGCTCCGTGGGCCACATTCGACGAGGCTTTCGGCAAGCATTACAACCCGGATTTCCCATGTGCACCGTTCATTTGACGCCAGCACTGTGCGATTGTGGTATACATATCAGTATGTTGGGTTGGTTGGAGGGCGGGTAAGATGCGGAACCCAGAGGGTGAAGCCAATATGCCGCCTTTGCG
>JABMNR010000006.1 GCA_013203465.1 Alphaproteobacteria bacterium | reverse complement strand
GAGGCGCAAAGGCGGCATATTGGCTTCACCCTCTGGGTTCCGCATCTTACCCGCCCTCCAACCAACCCAACATACTGATATGTATACCACAATCGCACAGTGCTGGCGTCAAATGAACGGTGCACATGGGAAATCCGGGTACAAATGATTTGTCATTTGGCGGACACGTTGACGTGGTATTTAATTTTCTAGCGGCCAATATAGAATACTCAAAAGAGGTTTTTAGACCAAACAAGTCACTTCCTGAAAGCGATATGATCGTCAAACATGTTTATCGTAACCTTCGAAAATATTTTACCTATCCCGAGTATATGTGTTTTCCGCTTATTCTCAAAAACCCAAGACCAAACCATGTCTACCCGCGTAGAATGCGTGAATTTTGGCGGGATATTTTGTTTTATTCCATATGTGCCGCGCCTAAAGACTGTACTGACGCCATGGAGTTTCGTGGGGCTCCCTTCTCCTTTGGAAAAAGTAACCGCCACCGCGAGGCATGGCTGGAGGACCGAGAGGCTTTTCGCGACAATTCGGCTGAGGAGAACCCCGACTATTTTCAGCATTTTTATTTCGAGAAGGCGATGGAACTTCGTGGCATGGAACTATCGCCCATGTTTCGTCGGGCGATCTCCATGTGCCGCACGGCCGATCAACAATAACCGTGAACCCGGAATAACCGTGAACCCGGGCCGAAAGCCATGAACGTCCGTCGAGCGTGACGTGCGATTATGCCTTGCTTACTGCACAAGGCGGCCTCGCGATCCTCCCAGGTCAATGCCCTGCATGTCCGCTTGGCCGGCCAAAAGGTCAATGTATTGAGCGACGGCTTGGCGCCAGCAGGTCTCGCGTAGATAGGAGGCAACTCGCTCCCAAACCAGTTCGAAGGGTAACTCTCGTCCTTCGATCCGGTGGTCGAGCCGCAGCACATGCGCGCCATAGCGGGTCTTGACCGGCACGGGGCAAAGCTGCCCGGCATCGAGCCCGCACAGGAAGGTCTCGAACTCCGGCACCGTCTGACCACGCGCGACTTGACCCAGGCGTCCGCCCTGCGCCGCCGACGGACAGGCCGAATGACGCTGCGCCAGTACGGTGAAGTCCCCTGGGCGGACCTGCAGCGTGGCGATCAGACCCTCGGCTTGCTGTACAGCCGCGTCGTAGGCCATCCGGTCGTCGGGCGAGGCCGGCAGTAGAATGTGGGCGGCTTCGAACAAATCGGGGCTGCGGAACCGCTGACGGTTGTTCCCATAGTAGCGTCGGCAGGCGTCCTCGTCGGCGTCCGGCATCGTGATTTCAGCGTCCAACAACCGGTCAATCAGCGTTTCCTCTTCGGTCAGTCTGGATCCGTCGGTCTCGGGTTGCCGGCTCGGATTCATGCCTTGACGTCGTGCCTCCTGAAGCAGCAGCTCTCGGATCGCCAGCGCTCGGGCCGCCTCGGTCCAAGCGGCCTCGGGGGAGGCAGCGGGCTGGTTCTGCATCTCGGCGGCGATCACCCGCTCTGCAATCACCACATCATTGACGCTTACCGGGTTCATGGCCGCCTCACTCCGCTGGTGCGGCTGAACTCGGCCGGGACGCGCGTCCATTCTGCCGAATGCGGACCACCTGATACCCGGGCCGCCAGAGGTAGCGCAGCGGGACGCTGAGCATGTGGACCAGCCGGGTGAACGGAAACAGCAGCAGGATGGTCAGGCCGAGGAACAGGTGAAGCTTGAAGATCCAGTGGGCGCCCAGCACGAACGTCGATGCCGCAAGATCGAAGGTGAAGATGCCCTGTGCCCAGGACATGAACAGGACCATCTCGCCGCCGTCCAGGTGCTGCAGCGAGATCGGGATGGTGGCAAGACCAAGCACCAGCTGAACCCACAGCAGCATGATCACCGCGTTATCGGCAAAGGTTGAGGTTGCTCGGATGCGCCGGTCGAACAACCGACGATGCATCAACAGGGTTGCGCCCACGAGTGCCAGAACTCCCGACACGCCGCCGACCACGATCGCCATCACTTGCTTGAACCCATGGGTGATGCCGACCGCGTCGAACACCCAGATCGGCGTCAGCAGGCCAACAAGATGCCCGAAGAACACGATCAGGACACCGATATGGAACAGCACGGAGCCCCACATCAACTGGCGCCGGCGCAACAACTGACTGGAGCCGGAGCGCCAAGTGAAGGGCTCGCGGTCGTAGCGCACGATGCTGCCGGTCGCCAGCACCGACAGCGCAATGTAGGGGTAAATCCCGAACAGCGCGGTGTTCAGATAACTCTCCATCGCCCCATCCTCCTTACCGGGTCACAGATACGGGCACGGACGCCGGCAGGGCCTTATCGGTGTCCATCTGCTTCAGCATCCATTCGGCCTTCGGACAACCTTCGTCCGGGCCTGATTGCGGCCCGAAGGTAACGGCGGTCTCCTCCCAGGCGCGGTCGAGCGCTTCGAGGTCATTCGGATCGTCATCCGGCTCGGACTGAACGATCGCCAAGTCCTTGTCCGACGCCTCACCATCGGCGAGCGTCGCCAGCGCCGCGAACACCGACGCATAGTCACTGCCGCGCTTGATCAGGCGCTCGCGCAATGTCGTCAGCACGTGCAGCGGTTGGCCGAGCAGAGCCCGCGCCTCGTCGAGCGGGCGGGTTGCCAGGAATTCCAGGAACAGCGGTAGATAATCCGGCAGTTCCCGAGCCTCCACCATCAGACCGTGCGCTTCGTACAGCGCTTGCAGGTCGACCATGGCTTGGCCGCGATCCCGGCCCTCGCCGTGCACATGCTCGAACAGTTGCAACGACAAGGAGCGGGTGCGGTCGAACAGGAACACATAGCGTTCCTGCAACTCGTAGATGTCCTGCGTGGCGAGTTGGTCGATCAGGGCGAAGAGGTCGGGATGCCGCTGCTCGGTTAGCAGCCCCTCCGCCGCCAGGGCGCTTCGCAATTCCGGGGCCGCCCGCTGCAGCTCGGCGCTCGGATAGGCGAGGAGCAAGGACAGAGCTTTGAAGGTTCGGATCATCGGATCATCTCCGTCGGCGTCGTCACCGACTTTCGTTTGGGAGTGGAGAACAGGTTCGGCGTGCTGGTCCCGCCCGAGCAGCCATTGCCGAAGCTGAAACCGCAGGAACCACGAAGGTCATAGGCATCCTCGGTGACCTCACGGTGAGAGGTCGGGATGACGAACCGGTCCTCGTAATTGGCGATTGCCATGATCTGGTACATCGCCTCGATCTGCGCCGGTTCGAGCCCGACATCGGCGGCCACCTTGGCGTTGATGACACCGTCGACGGTCTTGGCGCGCATGTAGGTGCGCATCGCCAGCATACGTTCGAGCGCCAACGCCACCGGCTCTTCCTTGCCGGCGGTCAGCAGGTTGGCGAGATAGCGCAGCGGAATGCGTAGACTACGGACGTCGGGCATCTCGCCATCGATCCCGATCTTGCCGGCCTCGGCCGCCGACTGGATCGGCGACAGCGGCGGCACGTACCAGACCATCGGCAGGGTGCGGTATTCCGGATGCAGCGGGAACGCCACTTTCCAGTCCATGGCCATCTTGTAGACCGGCGAAATCTTGGCCGCTTCAAGCCACGCGTCGGGCACACCGTCCCGTCGCGCCTGCTCGATGACCGCCGGGTCGTTCGGATCGAGGAAGATCGAGAGCTGAGCCTCGTACAGGTCCTGTTCGTCTTCGGCGGAAGCCGCTTCGGCGATCCGGTCGGCGTCATACAACAAGACACCGAGATAGCGAATCCTGCCGACGCACGTCTCCGAGCATACCGTCGGCTCACCCGCCTCGATGCGCGGGTAGCAGAAGATGCACTTCTCCGATTTACCCGACGACCAGTTGTAATAAATCTTCTTATACGGACAGCCGGACACGCACATCCGCCAGCCGCGGCACTTCTCCTGGTCGATCAGGACGATGCCGTCCTCCTCGCGCTTGTAGATCGCGCCGGAAGGGCAGGCCGCCACGCAGGTCGGGTTCAGGCAGTGCTCGCACAGTCGCGGCAGGTACATCATGAAGGTGTTCTCGAACTGGCCGTAAATCTCCTTCTCGATGCCTTCGAAGTTCGTGTCCTTGGAGCGCTTGGCGAATTCGCCGCCGAGGATTTCCTCCCAGTTCGGGCCCCATTCGATCTTCTCCATGCGCTCGCCGGTAATCAGCGAACGCGGCCGCGCGGTCGGCGAGGCCTTGGAGTCGGGCGCGGTCTGCAAATGCTCGTAGTCGAAGGTAAACGGCTCGTAGTAGTCGTCGATTTCCGGTAAATCCGGATTGGCGAAGATTTTTGCCAGAATCCGCCACTTCGCTCCCATCTTCGGCTGCAGGTCGCCGGATTTGGTGCGCACCCAGCCGCCGTTCCACTTCTTCTGATTCTCCCACTGCTTGGGATAACCGATGCCGGGCTTGGTTTCGACGTTGTTGAACCACGCGTATTCCATGCCTTCGCGGTTGGTCCACACGTTCTTGCAGGTCACCGAGCAGGTGTGACACCCGATGCACTTATCCAGGTTCAGCACCATGCCGATTTGCGCGCGAATCTTCATTCCGCAGCCTCCTTCGTCGAAGTGGCTGGCCCGTCGAGCCAGTCGACCTTTTCCATTTTTCGGACGATCACGAACTCGTCGCGGTTCGAACCGACGGTGCCGTAATAGTTGAACCCATAGGATTGCTGGGCGTATCCGCCGACCATGTGGGTTGGTTTCAGCACCGCGCGGGTCACCGAGTTGTGGATACCGCCGCGCTGGCCGGTCATCTGCGAGCCGGGCACATTCACGATCTTCTCCTGCGCGTGGTACATGAAGAGCATCCCCTCCTTAATGCGCTGGGAGACGACCGCCCGGGCCACGAGCGCGCCATTGGCGTTGTAGGCCTCGACCCAGTCATTGTCCTCGATGCCGGCCTTGGCGGCGTCGATCTCGCTCAGCCAGGCCACCGGCCCACCTCGGTTCAGGGTTAGCATCAGCAAGTTGTCGGTGTAGGTGGAGTGAATGCCCCACTTCTGATGCGGGGTGATGAAATTCAACACCACGTGCGGCTGCTCGCCGTTGCCCTTGAGGGCAGGGGTAATGGTCTTGGTGTCGATCGGTGGCCGGTAGACGCAGAGGGCCTCGCCGAACGCCCGCATCCAGAGATGGTCCTGGTAGAGCTGCTGGCGCCCACTGAGGGTGCGCCACGGGATCAGCTCGTGGACGTTGGTGTAGCCGGCGTTGTAGCAGACCTTCTCGGACTCCAGTCCGGACCAGATGGGCGAGCTGATGATCTTGCGCGGCTGGGCGACCACGTCGCGGAAGCGGATTTTCTCGTCCTGTTTCGGGGTCGCGAGATGGGTATGGTCCCGGCCGGTCAACTTACCGAGCGCCTCCCAGGCCTTGACCGCGACCTCGCCGTTGGTTTCCGGCGCCAAGCTCAGAATCACCTCGGTCGCATCGATGTCCGACTCGATCCGCGGCATTCCCTTGGTCGGCCCGTCCTCCTCGACCGTGCCGTTCAAGCGGCCGAGCAGATCGACCTCGTGCTCGGTGTTCCAGGTGATGCCCTTGCCGCCATTGCCGATGCTGGTCATCAGCGGGCCAAGGGCGGTAAACCGCTTGTAGAGGTTCGGGTAGTCGCGCTCGACCACGGTGATCTGCGGCATGGTCTTGCCGGGGATTGCCTCGATCTCCCCCTTCTTCCAGTCCTTGACGCCCATCGCCTGGGCCATCTCGGCCGGGGTGTCGTGCAGGATCGGGGTCAGGACGACGTCCTTTTCCACCCCGAGCACCTCGGGCGCCACCTCGGAAAAGCGTTTGGCGATGCCTTTGTAGATGTCCCAGTCCGACTTGCTCTCCCACACCGGGTCCACCGCCGCCGTCAGCGGATGGATGAAGGGATGCATGTCGGAGGTGTTGAGGTCGTTCTTCTCGTACCAGGTGGCGGTCGGCAGCACGATGTCGGAATAGACGCAGGTCGTCGACATCCGGAAGTCGAGGGTAACCAACAGGTCGAGCTTGCCCTCCGGCGCCTCCTCATGCCAGGCAACTTCCCGCGACGCTTGGGCGCCATCCTGGCCGAGGTCCTTGCCCAGCACCCCGTGGCTGGTGCCGAGCAGGTGCTTCAAAAAGTACTCGTGGCCCTTGCCCGACGAACCCAACAGGTTGGAGCGCCACACGAACAGGTTGCGTGGCCAGTTCTTCTCGCCGTCCGGATCCTCGCAGGACATCCGCAGCGAGCCGTCCTGAAGCCCGTCGATGACGTAATCCTTGACGTCCTTGCCCGCCGCCTCGGCGGCCTTGGCCACCTCAAGCGGGTTGGTTTCAAGCTGTGGCGCCGAGGGCAGCCAGCCCATGCGTTCGGCCCGGATGTTGTAGTCGATGAGGGTGCCGTCCCACGGGCCCTCGGGCGCCGTCGGCGACAGGATGTCTTTCACGTTCAAGGTCTCGTAGCGCCACTGGTCGGTGTGGGCGTACCAGAACGAGGTCGAATTCATGTGCCGGGGCGGCCGGTTCCAATCGAGCGCGAAGGCCAGCGGCAGCCAGCCGGTTTGCGGCCGCAGCTTCTCTTGGCCGACATAGTGCGACCAGCCGCCGCCCGACTGTCCGACACAGCCGCACATCACCAGGAGATTGATGATCCCCCGGTAGTTCATGTCCATGTGGTACCAGTGGTTCAGCCCAGCGCCGAGGATCACCATGGACTTGCCCCTGGTTTTCTCGGCGTTCAACGCGAACTCGCGGGCCACGGTGACGATGCGGTCGGCCGGCACGCCGGTTATCCGCTCGGCCCAGGCGGGCGTGTAGGGCACGTTGTCGTCGAAGCTCTTGGCGACGTTGTCGCCGCCAAGCCCGCGGTCGAGCCCGTAGTTGGCGATGAACAGGTCGAACACCGTGGCGACCATCGCCTCGCCATCGGCTAGTTGAACCGCCTTGGCCGGTACCCGGCGGTGCAAGACCTCCGGATGCTCGGTGCTGGCGAAGTGCTCGTGCTTGCGGCTGCCGAAATAGGGAAAGGCAACCTCGACGGCATGGTCGTGCTTGTCGTCTTCCACCAAGCTGAGATCGAGCGCGACGTCGTTGCCGTCGCCATCCTTGGCCTCGAGATTCCACTTTCCGGCATCGCCCCAACGAAACCCGACCGAGCCTACCGGAACCACCACCTTGCCGGTGGTACGGTCGAGCGCGACGGTCTTCCACTCCGGATTGTTCTGTTGGCCGAGGTTCCCTTCGAAGTCGGAGGCGCGGATCAGCCGGTCCGGCACGAAATGGCCGTCCTTTTGTACCAGACGTACCAGCATCGGCATGTCGGTGTAGCGTCGGCAGTAATCCTCGAAGTACTCAACCTGCCGGTCTAGATGGAACTCGCGCAGGATCACGTGGCCCATCGCCATGGCGAGGGCGGAGTCGGTACCCTGTTTCGGGTTCAGCCAGAGATCGGAGAACTTGGCGGCCTCCGAGTAGTCCGGGCTGACCACCACGCTCTTGGCGCCGCGGTAGCGAACCTCGGTGTAGAAATGCGCGTCGGGCGTCCGGGTTTGCGGGACGTTCGAGCCCCACAGAATCAGGAAGCCGGAGTTGAACCAGTCGGCGCTTTCCGGGACGTCGGTCTGCTCGCCCCAGGTCTGCGGGCTGGCTGGCGGCAGATCGCAGTACCAGTCGTAGAACGACATGCACACGCCGCCGAGCAGCGACAGATAACGTGAGCCGGCGGCGTAGGAGACCATCGACATGGCGGGGATCGGCGAGAACCCGATCACCCGGTCGGGACCATAGGTCTTGGCGGTGTAGGCGTTGGCCGCCGCGATGATGTCGTTGACCTCGTCCCAGCCGGCGCGGACGAAGCCGCCAAGCCCGCGCCGGGTGGTGTAGGAGTCGCGTTTGCTCTTGTCCTCGACGATCGAGGCCCAGGCCGCCACTGGGCTTTGATGCGCCCGAGCGATGCGCCACAATTTCATGAGAGCCGAGCGTACCAGCGGGTATTTCACCCGGTTGCCCGAATACATGTACCAGCTGTAGCTCGCCCCCCGGGAGCAACCGCGCGGCTCATGGTTCGGCAGGTCCGGCCGGGTGCGTGGGTAGTCGGTCTGTTGCGTCTCCCAGGTGACGATCCCGCCCTTGACGTAAATCTTCCAGGAGCACGAGCCGGTGCAATTGGCGCCGTGGGTGGAGCGCACGATTTTGTCGTGCTGCCAGCGCTTGCGGTAGCCGTCCTCCCAGCGCCGGTCCTCGTTGGTGGTGGTGCCGTGGCCCTCGGCGAAGCTGCCGACGTTCTTTTGGGCCAGGAAGTTCAGGCGGTCGAGCAGATGGCTCATCTGGCTTCTCCTAATTCTCGGGTCAACTCAGCACGGCACTGGCGCGTTGCGCCGCGTGTAGAACAGCCACGTCACGACAAGGCACAGCGCGTAGAACGCCATGAACAAATACAACGCCATGTCCGGCCCGCCGGTCATGGTGATCGAGGTGCCGTAGGCCTTGGGGATGAAGAAGGCACCGTAGGCGGCGATCGCCGAGGTGAAGGCGATGATCGCGGCCGCCTCACGGTCGGATTGGCGCAGATGCTCCTCCGGGGTCAGCCCAGGCATCAGCCGGCTGACCTCCTGGCGCATGATCATTGGGATCATCTGGAAGGTCGACGCGTTGCCGACGCCGGTGGCGAAGAACAGCACCATGAACATCGCGAAGAAGCCCCAGAACGCCCCCGGCTGTTCCTTGATATCGAGGAAGAACAGCACGCCCGCGACCGCGACGATCATCACCAGGAAGGTCCAGAAGGTGACCCGGCCGCCGCCCAGCTTGTCGGAAATCCAACCGGTCGCGGCCCGGCTCAACGCGCCAACCAGCGGTCCCAGGAACACGAACGGCAGGGAGTCGACCTCGGGAAACTGGGTTTTCGCCAGCAACGGAAATCCAGCCGAGTATCCAATGAACGAGCCGAAGGTTCCGGTATAGAGCACGCACATGATCCAGTTGTGCTTGCGGCTGAAGATCACCGACTGCTCCTTGAAGGAGGCGCGCGCCGACGCGATGTCGTTCATGCCGAACCACGCGGCGACGGTGGCGATGACCAAGAACGGCACCCAGACGAAGCCGGCGTTCTGCAGCCACAGCTCACCGCCGAGCTTGGTCACCTGCGGCGCGCCGCCGATCGCGCCGAATACACCGATGGTGATCACCAGCGGTACGACGAACTGCATGACGCTGACCCCGGCATTGCCGAGGCCGGCGTTCAGCGCCAGCGCGTTGCCTTTTTCCTTCTTGGGGTAGAAGAAGCTGATATTGGCCATTGACGAGGCGAAGTTGCCGCCGCCGAGGCCACACAGCAGGGCGAGACCCAAGAACACAATATAAGGCGTGTCGGGGTCTTGAACCGCGAAGCCGATGCCGATCGCCGGGATCAGCAGGGAGGCGGTCGACAGCGTGGTCCACAGCCGGCCGCCGAAGATCGGCACCATGAAGGAATAGAAAATCCGCAGCGTCGCGCCCGACAGGCCGGGCAGTGCGGCCAACCAGAACAGCTGGTCGGTGGCATAGGCGAAACCGATCGTCGGCAGTTTGGCGACCACCACGCTCCACACCAGCCAAACCGAGAAAGCCAGCAGCAAGCACGGGATCGAGATCCATAGATTGCGGCTGGCGATCCGCCGGCCCGAGCGCGCCCAGAACTCGGCATCATCAGGGCGCCAATCGGTCAGCACATGGCCGTGGGTGGCGTCGGTCGTCGACATGGGTGTCCTCCGTCTGGAGAGCGAGCCAACCGCTGTTGACCCGCGCGTTGCGTTCAGGTCAGCGAGCGGGCTTGGCGCCGCGCGGGGCGTCGTCGTCCTGTTCCGTGTCGTCCCGGTCAGTTGTCGATCGCGGCACCGGTAGATCGGGCACGTCGCTGAGATAGGTCTCGGCGGCCAGGGCCGGGAACTTGCGGGTTTCCATCCGCCGGATCGCTACGTGCATCCATACGAAGCTGATCGCGACAAGCAGGAACATCAGCATGAAGCAACTGGTCCAAACCCCGGTCAGGTCGTTCATGATTCCGAATGACACCGGCAAAACGAAACCGCCGAGCCCACCGATCATGCCGACCAAGCCGCCGACCGAGCCGACGTGATGCGGGTAATAGACCGGGATGTGCTTGTAGACCGCCGCCTTGCCAAGCGACATGACGAAACCAAGCAACACGGTCAGCGTTGCGAACGTCGCCACACCCACCCCGAAGGTGAACTCAATCGGCCCATCGATGCCGCTGACCACATAGCGGGTCTCGGGATAGCTCAGGATGAACAGGCAGCCGAGCGAGACCGCGAAGGTCAGGTACATGACGAACCGCGCGCCCCACTTGTCCGACATCCAACCGCCGAGCGCGCGGAACACCGAGCCGGGCAGCGAGTAGGCGGCCGCCAGCATGCCGGCGCTGGTCAAGTCGAGCCCATAGGCCCCGACGTAGTAGCGCGGCAGCCAGGAGGCCATGGCCACGAAGGCACCGAACACGAAGAAGTAGTAGGTGGCGAACCGCCAGACCTGGATGTTCCTCAGCGGCTCAAGCTGCATGGCGGCCGAGACGGGCTTCTCGCCGCTGGCCTTGCGCGCCTTATGAGCCGGGTCGTCCGCCGCGAACAAATAGAAGGTGACCGCCATGATCGCCAGGATCACCGAGTAGATCTGCGCCGTCTGCTCCCACCCGAAGGCGACCACCAGAAAGGGGGCGCCGAAGTTTGTGACGGCGGCGCCGACATTGCCGGCGCCGAAAATCCCAAGGGCCGTGCCCTGGGCGTCCTTCGAGTACCAGCGCGAGACGTAAGCGACGCCAATGATGAACGAGCCGCCGGCCAGGCCGACACCAAGTGCCGCGACCAGGAACATCGTGTAGGTTTCAGCCATCGACAACAGGAACGTCGCGACCGCCGTAGTCAACATCTGAAGCGTAAAGATCAGTCGCCCGCCATACTGTTCGGTCCAGACACCGAGGAAGATTCGGCTGATCGATCCGGTCAGCACCGGCGTGGCCACCAGAATGCCAAACTCGGTCTCGGATAGGCCGAGGTCCTGCTTAATCCGCACGCCGATGATCGAGAAGATGGTCCATACGGCAAAGCAAACCGTGAACGCCAATGTGCTCATACCGAGCATGCGGTGTGGCTGCCCCGCCGTAGTTCCGTCGATGTCGTGCATGGTTCCGCCCCACTGTATCAATCGCCTCCGCCCCGTGTGACCTAGTCCGCATGACCTGGAGCGACGTTCGTGGTGGGATTGTTAAGATTCGTGATCAGCTTGACTTTGATGCAGGTCAAAAAATATCTACGGATGTTTAAATAAATTTCCCTGTTCATAATTCGGCCTATTAATTATTAAATTTATATCTTCAAAATTATTTATCTCCCGTATTAAAATGACAAACTCACGGGAGAACATTGATTAATATCAAGAAATCTGCGATCTGTTCGCCATGCGGACTGAAGACCTCCCCACCGTACGAGCGCTCGACCTATTCGCGGCGATGTCGGACGAGTCGTTTGCCGATCTCATGCAGGGCGCTTTTTTTCAGCGATTCCCGCCACAGGTTATGCTGATCGAGGAGGGAGACACGGCCGACTTCCTCTACGTCGTGGTCGAGGGCATGGTCGAGATGATCGCCCAAGGCAATGAGCGGGAGACGACCATCGCGGTCATGGAACCGGTCTCGACCTTCATCCTGGCCGCCGTGCTGCGCGATGCCGTCTACCTGATGTCGGCGCGTACGTTGGAACGTTCGCGTCTCTTGATGATCCCGGCCGAGAGCATTCGTGAAGCCATGGAACGCGACCCGGCCTTCACCCGAGCCATGGTTCGCGAGTTGGCGGGTGCCTTTCGCGGGGTCATCAAGTCCCTGAAGTCGCAAAAGCTACGCTCGGCGGTCGAGCGTTTGGCGAACTGGCTCTTGGTGGCGCACGACGATCAAGGGGCAAACGGCACCGTCACCCTCGGGATCGACAAGCGGACCCTGGCCGCCTTGCTGGGCATGACTCCGGAAAACCTGTCGCGCGCTTTCGGGACGCTCCGGGGCTATGGGATCGAGGTCGCGGGCCGCGAGATCGTGCTCTCCAGGCCCGATGATCTGCGCGGACTGGCGAAATCCAACCCTCTCATCGACGACCGAGAAACCTAGTAGTGCGATCGAAACGGATAGGTTCCATCCGTTTGGTCAATCGCCCCACCAGATCAGACCGACGCAAAACAGCCGGAAAACCGGAAATCTTCCGCGTGCTCGGCGCCAAAATCACGCTTCAAGGCCTCGAGACTCCGGTTCTTCACGGTGTCCTATCGTTGATCGCGTGCTTGTTGCCGCCGCAATTCGGCTTTATGTCGGGGGGACGGTGGACACAAGCATGGAGCAAGCACAATGGTCGGGATCGCGCGCGGAACCGTGGCATCTGTGGTTGTCTTGGCCGCCATCATGGGCGGTGCCGGGGCCTGGGCCCAGGACAAGCCGGCAACGTCCAAGACGATCACGTTGGAGCTGAACAAGCTTGAACCCGTGGATGGCAGTTGCCGGGCCTACATGGTGTTCGCCAACCCCACGGACACGTCGTTCACCACCTTCAAGCTCGACGTGCTGGTGTTCGACGTGGATGGTGTGATCCAGAAGCGGCTGGCGGTTGACGCAGCGCCACTGCGGCCGAACAAGACCTCGGTGAAGCTGTTCGATATCGTCGGTGTGACCTGCGATCGGATCGATCGCTTGCTGCTGAACGATTTCTACGACTGTGGTGACGACACCGGGCGGCTTACCGGATGCCTCGACCGGGTGGTGACCCGCAGCCGCGCCAACGCCGAGTTCTTTATGTGACGGCTGTCGCGGCGGCTTGATTGTCGAGCGGTCTGACGTCGACGTCGACCTTTACCTCATGCTTGCCGCCGCCGACGATGGCCCCCTTGACCGGGCTTACGTCGGCATAGTCGCGGCCCCAGGCCAGGGTGATGTGCTCGGTCGTGGCGATCTTATCGTTGGTTGGGTCAAGGTCGATCCAGCCAACCTCCGGCACCCGCACCGCGACCCAGGCATGGCTGGCATCGGAGCCCTGAAGCTTCTCGCCGCCCGGCGGCGGATAAGTCAGCAGATAGCCGCTGATGTAGCGCGCGGCCAACCCCATGCCGCGCAGACAAGCCAGCATCAGATGGGCGAAGTCCTGGCACACGCCGCGTCGAATATCAAACACCTCGTCGACCGGCGTGGTTATGGTGGTGGCGGCGGGGTCGTACTCGAACGCCTCGTAGACGCGATGGTTCAACTCCAGCGCCGCGTCCAACAACGGCCGGCCCGGCGCGAAGGACTGCCGCGCCCAGGCCCGGACCGCGTCACCGGCGCGGGTCATGTCGGCGTCGAAGGCGAAGGGCTGGGCCGCCAGTACGTCGGCGTCGCGGCTGCCGCCGCCGATGATCACCGCGTCTTCCCACGGCACTGTGTCGGACGGGGCCGGCCCATGTCCCGGCTCGACCACGACCGTCCCGCCGGCCTGCACCACCAGGGTCTGGTGCTCGTCCTGGATTGTCAGATGCTCGACGGCATTGCCGAAGAAATCCGTTCCGGATCGCCGGATTGCCGGCGCCGGGGTCAGAACGACACGCCAACCGTCGATCCGCTGACGGTCGGTCGCGCGAGGCGTTAGATGCAGCAGATGGTGCGAGATCGCCACCGGTGACGAATAGAGGAACTCGGTCCGATGCTTGACGGCGTAGCGGATCACGGTTCGAAAATCCGATTGAGGGTAATGGAGTCAGCGTGACGGCCGAGGTCGGCATGGCTGAAATAGTGACGGCCGATGGTCTCCGACAACTCGGCAAGGGAGCCGGTGATCCGAGCCATCAACATATCCAGTTCCAGGCGCCGGCCACGGGCGTCGGCGCGCGCGAGGGCATGAACATCGGCGAGGCGTACGGCGGCGAGGCAGGATAATAGTTGCCGTTGTTCGGGCGAACGGTCGAGCGTGGCGCCAACCGGCGGCAGACGGTCAACATGATCCTCCAAAGCGCCGAGTTGGAAGGCAACGGACCGCGGGTTGCTCTCGTCGATCAGCAGCAGGTCCAGCACCGGTACCAGACGCGGCATGCTCACGTAGCTGGAACGGTAGGTCATGAAGCTGTCGGCCAGCTCCAGCATGCGGTCGAGATAACCGAACCGCTCCGGGTCGCCTACCGCCAGCAGACCGCGCAGCAACCCGACGGTCGCCACCGCGCGTTCCAGCCGCCGGCCCATGTCCATGAAGCGCCAACCCAGCGTGCGGGTGGTGTTCTCCATGCCCAGTCCGGCGAAGGCCGACATGGTTCGCAGCATGTCGTTCAACACCGCCGAGGCGTCGCCGATGTCGAGCCAAATCCGCGGACGTTGGCTGCGCACCTGGGTATGAAGCTGATCCAGTGTGCGCCAGGCGTCGAGCGACAGGCGATCCCGACACAAGGCCGCCGCGCCGTTCACGGTGCGGACCAATTGGGGAATGCCGCCCGGCTGTTCCGGGTCGAACAGATAGGCCTGAATACGTTGCTCGAGTTGATTGGGGGAGAGGGGACGCCCGCGTTTCCTCATCAACCCGTCGATGTCGCCTGGCCGCGCCAGCATGAACAGCAGCTTTTGCATGACGACATTGCCGTCGCCATCCTGCACCGGATCCTCGGCAAGCCGCGTGAGCAGGCTGCGCAACAGGCGCATGGCGTTTTCGGTCCGCTCGGCATAGCGGCCGAGCCAGAACAGGTTGTCGGCGGCGCGGCTGGGCACATCGTCGCCGGCCCGGCGTAAGACCACGTCGCCATCGGCTTGGCTCAGCAGGCTGAAGCTGTCGACTGGCGTGTTTGACAACACCCAGGTGTCCTTGGAACCCGACCCGCGCTGCATGCTGACGGCCCGGGTGCTGTGTCCCGAGGAGATACGGGTCAAGCCGCCGGGCATGACGACGTAGTCGTCGCCCAACGCGGTCGCGAACATACGCAACGCCATGGGACGCGCCGTCAGGTGGCCGTCCTCCCAGGTCGGCGCCGTGGAGAGGGTCACCGCCTCTTGGCCAACGTAGTCGTAGCCACGCTCTTGAATGCGGGTGATCAGCGCGCGCCTTGCCTCGTCATCGAGATCGCCGCCATACACCTGACCGGGAGCGGTGGAGACCAGTGTCGGGGTCTCGAAGGTCGGACCGATCACCAGCCGGTCGAGGTTGTCCAAAACGTACGCTTTGGCGTCTTCCTGGCCGCACCACCATGTGGCGACATGCGGCAGAATCAGCTGCTCGCCCAGAAGGTGATCGCAAATTCCGGGAAGGAAACTCATCAGCGCCGTGCACTCGACCAAGCCGGAGCCGAGCGCGTTGGCGATCGCCACGTTGCCGGCGCGCGCCGCCTCCACCAACCCGGCGATGCCAAGCGCCGAGTCCGGGCGCAGCTCCAACGGATCGCACCATTCGGTGTCTACCCGGCGCAGGATCACATCGACGGGGCGCAGCCCGCCCACGGTTTTCAAGTAGACCCGGTTGTCACGCACCGTCAGATCGGCGCCTTCGACCAGCGGATAGCCGAGATAGCGAGCCAGGAAGGCATGCTCGAAATAGGCCTCGTTCAGAGGTCCAGGTGTCAGCAGAATGATGCGTGGATCGTCGTTACGAGCCAGCGCCCGAAGGTTCTCGCGCAGCGCCTGGAAGAAGTGGGCGAGGCGGCGGACCCGGCCGTCGCGGAACGGGTCGGCCAGGCATTGCGCGGTGATGACCCGGTTTTCCAACGAATACCCGGCACCGGACGGGGCTTGGGTGCGGTCGTTGAACACCCACCAGCGGCCGTCCGGCGATCGGGCGATGTCGGCGGCGTAGATATGCAAGAAGGTGCCGGCCGACGGCGCGATGCCGTGGCAGGGGAGTTGGAAGTTCGGGTTGGCGTAGACCAGAGCCGGCGGCAGCACACCGTCCTTCAGCAAGGTTTGTGGCCCATAAAGATCGGCCAGCAGCGCGTTCATCAACCGGGCGCGCTGCTTGAGCCCGCGCTCCAGCATTTCCCACTCGTGCGCGGGGATGAGTAGCGGCAGGGTGTCCAACTCCCACGGCCGTTGCTCGCCATTGGGGTCGCCGTAGACGTTGTAGGTCACGCCGTGCTGGCGGATCAGGCGAAGGGCGGTCTCCCAATGCTGGTCGAGCTCGCCCTCGGGCATGGCCTTGAGGCCATCGAGGAACGGCCGCCAGTGCGCGTGCGGCGTGCCATCCGGGCCGATCAGCTCATCATAGATACCGTCTACCGGACGGTAGCCCGCCAAGAGATCGTTGTCGCCGGAGGCGTCGGGGTCGGTTGCGTGCATGACTCACATATTTAATCGAAAGCGCGCGGACGCTATCACGCGCCGCCCGGTTCAGCGAAGCGCAGATCGAGGGTGGTGGGGAACTCCGCCCGAGCCGCCGACCGGCGTGGCGTGGGCCGGGTTCCGGGGGTGTGTCCGATCGCTTCGAAGCGCGCTAACCGCCGGCCCTCGGCCTCGAAGGCGTTGACCGGCGAGGTCTCGAAGTTGCGGCCACCGGGATGGCCGACATGATAGACGCAACCGGCGACAGACCGGCCGGTCCAGTCGTCGATAAGGTCGAAGGTCAAGGGCGCGTGCGGCTTGATGGTCGGGTGCAGCGCCTTGGCCGGACGCCAGGCGCGGAACCGGACGCCGGCCACCGCCTCGCCCATGGTGCCGGTCGCCGTCAGCGGCACGTCGATGCCGTTGCAGGTCAGCCGGTAGCGTTGCGGCTCGAAATTCGTCACCCGGGCCTGAAGCCGTTCCAGCGAGCTGTCGACATAACGCACGGTGCCACCGATCGCCCCGGTTTCGCCCAATACGTGCCAGGGCTCCAGCGCCGTGCGCAGCTCCAACTTGATGTCGCGCCAGTGGGTGCGCCCCATCACCGGAAAGCGGAACTCCAGATGCGGGCGGTACCACGCCTCATCGAAGGCATAGCCGGCCTCGCGAAGGTCGCGCAGCACATCGGTGAAGTCCTGCCAGACGAACTCCGGCAACATGAACCGGTCGTGCAACCGGGTGCCCCAGCGCACCAGCCGCGCCGGGTAGGGCGCGCGCCAGAACCAGGCGATCAGTGCGCGGATAAGCAGTTGCTGTGCCAAGCTCATGCGTGGATGCGGCGGCATCTCGAAGCCGCGAAACTCGACCAGCCCGAGCCGCCCGGTCGGCCCGTCCGGGGAATACAGCTTGTCGATGCAGATCTCGGTCCGATGGGTGTTGCCGGTCACGTCGACCAGCAGGTTGCGGAAGAGCCGGTCGACCAACCACGGCGGTACCGAACCCTCGGCCAGACCCGCCGGATCGGGCACCTGACGGAACGCTAGTTCCAGTTCGTTCAGTTGGTCGTGCCGCGCTTCGTCGATGCGAGGGGCTTGGCTGGTCGGCCCGATGAACAGCCCGGAAAACAGATAGCTGAGCGACGGATGGTTCTGCCAATACGCCACCAGCGAGCGCAGCAGGTCCGGCCGGCGCAGGAACGGGCTGTCGGGCGGGGTCGCGCCACCGACCACCACGTGGTTGCCGCCACCGGTGCCGACCGCGCGACCGTCCAACAGGAACTTCTCGGTGCCGAGCCGCGTCAGCCGGGCTTCCTCGTACAGCACCTCGGTGACCGCCACCTGCTCGTCCCAGCCATGGGCCGGGTGGATATTCACCTCGATCACCCCGGGATCGGGCGTCACCTTGATGACGTTCAGGCGCGCGTCCGGCGGCGGGGTGTAGCCTTCCAGGTGAATCGGTTTGCCGACCTCGCCGGCCGCGCCCTCGATCGCGCCCAACAGGTCGACGTAGTCCTCGGCCGTGCGTAACGGCGGCAGGAACACGCACAACCGCCCGTCGCGCGGCTCAACCGACAAAGCGGTGCGCACCTTGCGGTCGCTTGGGTCGTCGGACAGCACCTGCTCGCGCACGTCCTGGCGGGCCGCGCCGGTGTCGGCCGACCCGGCGGCGATATGCCGTTGCCGAGGGTCCTGATCCGGCAGCGGCGGGCGTTCCTCAAACGGATCGGCCGGGTGGTAGTAGGGGTAGCTGGACGGCGGCACGTAGGGCAAGGCGCCGAGCGGCAGACGGAACCCCGCCGGCGAATCACCGGGCACAAGCAACAGTTTTCCGCGCCGGGTCTCCCAGATTTCGGTCATCCACCGCCGGTCGCCATCCTTGGCCTGCCAGACTTGCAGCGGCAGGGCCACGGCCACCGGTTTATCCAGGCCACGGTCGAACACTCGCGCCAGCCGCGCCCGTTCCTCCGGGTCGTCAAGCTTCGAGTCGAGCGGGTCGACGTTGTTCGGCAGTTTGCTCTCGCGGTCGAGGAAACGGATCGGGTCTTCGTAGGTGCGGAGCACCGCGTTCTCGTCAACCGCCAGCCGTCGCGCGACGGCGCGCAACAGACGGTCGGCGTCGTCGGTCGTCGCCCCGGTCTTCTCGTCTTCGCCGGCGATCAGGTCGCCGCTTGTCCACAGCGGCTTGCCGTCGCCGCGCCAGTACAGCTCGAACGACCAGCGCGGCAGGGTCTCGCCGGGATACCACTTGCCCTGGCCATAATGCAGCAGGCCGTCCGGCGCGAACCGCTGGCGCAGCCGCCGGATCAGCGTGTCGGCCAGTTTCCGCTTGGTCGGGCCGACGGCGGCGGTGTTCCACTCCTCGTCGTCCAGATCGTCGATCGAGATGAACGTCGGTTCCCCACCCATGGTCAGGCGCACGTCACCGGCGTGCAGGTCGGCATCGACCTGGCGGCCGACCGCGTCGATCGCCCGCCATTGTTCCTCGGAGTAGGGCTTGGTCACCCGCGGCGTCTCCAGCACCCGCGTGACCGTCATGTGGTGCGAGAAGGTGACCTCGGCGGGCTCGACCAATCCCTCGATCGGCGCCGCCGAGCGCGGGTCGGCCGTGCAGGCGACCGGAATGTGTCCCTCGCCGCACAGCAGGCCGGAGGTCGGGTCGAGGCCGACCCAGCCGGCGCCGGGTATGTAGACCTCGGCCCAGGCGTGCAGGTCGGTGAAGTCGACATCCGTGCCGCTCGGCCCGTCGAGCGCCTTCTGGTCCGGCTTGAGCTGGATCAGATAGCCCGAGGCGAAACGGGCGGCGAGGCCGAGGTGGCGCAGAATCTGCACCAGCAGCCAGCCGCTGTCCCGGCACGACCCCTTGGCCAGGCCCAGGGTTTCCTCCGGGTCCTGAATACCCGGCTCCATCCGCACGATGTAGCCGATATCCGCTTCCAGCCGCTGGTTCAGCATGACCAGGAAATCGACGATCTGTTGGCGGCCGCGCGGCACCTGATCGAGCCAGGTTTGCAGGCGCGGAGCGGCCGGAGCCGGGTCGAGATAGGGGGCGAGGTCCAGCTTCAGTACCGGCGCGTACGCAAACGGAAAATGCTCGGCCTCGGGCTCGACGAAGAAATCGAACGGGTTGATGATCGCCATGTCGGCGATCAGGTCCACCGTGACCTTGAAGTGGTCCGTCTTGTCCGGCACCACCACACGGGCAAGGAAATTGCCCTGAGGGTCCTGCAACCAATTCAGGAAATGCTCCTCGGGCTCGACCTTGAGGCTGTAGCTCAACACCGGCGTTCGAGCATGCGGTGCCGGGCGCAACCGGATCACCTGCGGGCCGAGGGCGATCGGCTTGGCGTAGCGATAGGTGGTCTCGTGGGTAAGCGCGACGTGCAAGGCCATGGGGCCGCTATCCCGGTGATGTGGGTTATGTGTCGATACTCCGCCGCACCGGTTCTGGCAATGCGAGGTGGGGTGCTTGCCCGACGTTACCATGTAACCGGTGGGGTTGAGCACACTCGGCGCCCGCGCCATGGTCGACCGAGAAGGGAAGCATCATGGCTGGAAGTTGCGGACACGGGGTACAGTTCGAAGGCGTATCGGGCGGCTACAAGCGCGCGCTGATCGCGGTCATCGCGATCAACGCGGCGATGTTCGTGGTCGAGCTGAGCGCGGGGTCGATCGCCGGCTCGATGGCGCTGACCGCCGACAGCCTAGACTTCCTGGCCGACAGCCTGACCTATGGCGTCAGTCTGTGGGTGATCGGCCGGCCGCTCGCCTGGCGGGCCTGGACGGCGCTGGCCAAGGGTGTGTCCTTGGCGGCCATGGGGGCCTGGGTGTTCGGCGCCACGGTCTACCAGGTGTTCGTGATCGGTGTGCCCGATGCGGCGATGATGAGCGGGATCGGCATGCTGGCGCTGGTCGCCAACTTGGTCAGCGTGATGATCCTGTTCCGTTGGCGTGATGGTGACAGCAACGTGCGCTCGGTCTGGCTATGCTCGCGCAACGACGCCATCGGCAATGTCGCCGTGGTGGTGGCTGGCGGGGCGGTGTATCTGACCGGCACCGGCTGGCCCGACGTGATCGTCGCCGGCATCATGGCGGCGCTGTTCCTCAAATCCTCGGTGGCGATCCTACGCCAGTCGACCGCGGAGTTGCGCTACGCCCGCACCCACGCGGATACCCTGGACATTTCCGCCGCCGGCGACTGATCGGCTTCCGCGTTTCTGGATACCCCACTGAAAGACCGTGGACCGGCGACCGTTGATGACGATGCACAGGACGCAGTATCGATTGCGCCCAAACTATTGAACCGGAGACGAGACGACCTTCGAGGATCAGAAGGCGACTGACATGATGAAATCCGAGTATCAAGCGAACAGTATTACTCTCGTCGGCGGCATCTCCATGGGTACCGGCGTGATGATCGGGGCGGGAATCTTCGCGCTCACCGGCCAGATCGCCGAGCTTGCCGGGCCGTGGTTCCCGCTGTCCTTCGTTGCCGGGGCGATCGTCACCGCCTTCAGTGCCTATACCTACGTGAAGATGTCGAACGCGTTCCCGTCCGCCGGCGGCATTGGGATGATCCTGCAGAAAGCGTATGGGCCGGGAGCGGTCGCCGCCGCCGCCGCGCTGTTGATGGCACTCTCGATGGTGATCAACGAAAGCCTGGTCGCGCGGACCTTCGGCACCTATGCGCTGCGGCCGTTCAATGTCGGTGACGACCGCTATCTCGTGCCAGCGCTGGGTGTCGGGGTGATCGTCTTCGCCTATCTGGTGAACATCTGGGGCAACCGATCGGTTGGCTTGTTCTCGTTCGCCATGGCGTTGTTGAAGATCGGCGGCATCGCACTCTTTGGCGTCGCGGCGTTGTGGGTCGGAGGCTTCAGCTTCGAGCCGGCGTCATCCGGGGTCGACGCAACACCGGCCGCCGGTTTCATTGCCTCAATCGCGCTGTCGATCCTCGCCTTCAAGGGCTTCACCACCATCACCAACAGCGGCGCCGAGATCGTCGACCCGCACCGCAATGTCGGCCGCGCGATCATCGTCTCCATCATCATCTGTGTGATCGTGTATCTGCTGGTCGCCTTCGCGGTCGGTGCCACCCTGTCGCTCGACGAGATCGTGGCGGCGAAGGATTATTCGCTCGCCCAGGCGGCCGAGCCGGCGTTTGGGCCTTACGGTTTCTATGGCACCGTCGCGCTCGCGGTAGTCGCGACCGCGTCCGGGGTGATCGCCAGCGTCTTCGCGGTCTCGCGCATGCTGGCGATGCTGACCGACATGAAGATGATCCCGCACAGCCATTTCGGCATGTCGGGCGGTATCCAGGAGCATACGCTGGTCTACACCGTGGTGGCCGCGGGCGTGCTGACGGTGTTCTTCGATCTCAGCCGCATTGCTTCGCTCGGCGCCTTTTTCTATCTGGTCATGGATATTCTGATCCACTGGGGGGTGTTTCGCCGCCTGCGCCACCAGATCAAGGCCAAGAGCTGGGTGCTGCTCTCGGCGATCGCCCTCGACGCCATCGTGCTGGGAGTGTTCGGCGCCATGAAGCTGCGATCGGACCCGCTTATCGTCGGCATCGCCGTCGCTGCGATCGCCACCGTGTTCGTCTTCGAGCGGCTTTACCTGTCGCGCTGGACCGCCCCTGCCGGGCAGGACGGGCATGGCGAACACTGAACGCGGTCAGCCCGATCATAGCGCCTCGCCAGGGTGATTGATCAGCTTCCGCGTTCCCGCCGCTTCCTGCTACGGTCCGCTCCATCTTCATGGACGACGCCTCGGAAGAGGCGCGCAACGCAGGGAGCACCATCGTGATTGATCTCTATTTCTGGCCTACGCCGAACGGCTACAAAATCTCCATCGCGTTGGAAGAGATGGGGCTCGACTACACGGTGCACGGCATCGATATTGGCGCCGGTGACCAGTTTGACCCGGAATTCCTCAAGATCGCGCCGAACAACCGTATTCCGGCGATCATCGATCATGACGGGCCGGGCGGTGTGGATTTTCACCTGATGGAATCGGGCGCCATCCTGCTTTACCTCGCGCGCAAGACCGGCCAGTTCCTGCCGACCGACCCGGTCGACGAGTTCCGGGCGATCGAATGGCTGATGTGGCAGATGGGCGGGGTCGGCCCGATGTTTGGTCAGGCCAACCATTTCATCGTCTACGCCAAGGACAAGATCGACTACGCCATCGATCGCTACCGCAACGAGGTGCACCGGCTGTGCCGGGTGCTCAACAAGCGGCTGGGTGAGGCCGAGTACGTGGCCGGCGAATACACCATCGCCGACATGGCGATCTTCCCCTGGATGCGGGCTCACGACCGCTACGACGTCGACCTGGACGCGCTGCCGAACGTCAAACGTTGGTTCGAGGCGATCGACTCCCGGCCCGCCGTGCAGCGGGGGCTCGCGGTGCTGGAGGAACGTCGTCGTAAGGTCCCGATGACCGATGAGCAAAAAGAAGTCATGTTCGGCGCCACTCAGTTCAAGGAACGCTGAGGCCGGGGCGCGGGAAAATGCCCAAGGATATATGGCCCGGCGGGGCGCGGCTGGCGCTGTCGCTGGTCGTCAATGTCGAGGAAGGCTCGGAAATGTCGATCGCCCGCGGCGATCGCGGCCCGGAGCCGGTCGACGAGTTGGGCGTCGCCCTGTCCAAGCCGATCCGCAATTACGGCAACGAAAGCAACTATCTCTACGGCATCAAGGCGGGCGCGCCGCGGGTGTTCGGCCTGATCGGGACGTATGGGTATTGCACCACCGTTACCGCCGCCGCCCAAAGCCTGGAGACCTACCCGGAGGTCGCGCGGCTGATCGTCGAGGGTGGCCACGAGGCGGCGGCTCATGGTTGGCGCTGGGTGCATCAGTTCCGCATGGACGAGGACGCCGAGCGCGCTTTCATCCTCCGGGCGGCGGACTCCATCGAGGCCACCACCGGCACCCGGCCGACCGGCTGGCTGTCGCGCTATCTGCTGACCGAGAACACCCGGCGGCTGCTGATCGAGGAGGGGTTCGGCTACCATATGGACGACTATTCCGACGACCGCCCCTTCGTCGATGCCGTGACCGTGTCGGGCAAGTCCATCGTGGTGCTGCCCTACGCGCTGGACACCAACGATATGAAGATGTGGACCGATCCGGCCTACACCCCGGAAATGTGGGCGACATACGCCTGCGACAGCATCGACTGGATGCTGCGCGAGGGCCGGGACAGCCCGAAGATGCTGTCCATTGGCCTGCACCTGCGCATCATCGGCCGACCCGGCCGCATGGCGGCGCTGGAGCGGGTGTTGGAGCACGTGCGCCAAGCCGGTGAGGCCGTGTGGGTGGCGCGCCGGGCCGAGATCGCGCAACGATGGGCGACCGTGAGGGGAGACGCCGCGTGACCGACGCCATCGAAGCCTTCGCCGACCATGTGCTCGGCACCTCCTATGACGATCTGCCGGCGAAGGCCGTGCTCGCCGTCAAGACCTTCCTGCTCGACAGTCTGGGCGTGGGGTTGGCGGGAACGCGGGGGGCTTATGTCGAGGAATGGCTCGGCGCCTATCAAGGGGCGGTGCCGGGAGCCGGCGCCCGGGTCTGGGGCCGGGGCGAGCCGCTGCCGACCCCGGCGGCGGCGGCCGTGATCGGCTACCTGATCCACAATTCGGAATACGACTGCGTGCACGAGGACGCGGTGCTGCACCCGATGGCGACCCTGCTGTCGGCGCTGATGGTCGAGGCCGAGGCGCGTGGCGAGGTTGACGGCAAGACCCTGATCCGAGCGATCGCGCTGGGCGTCGACGTTGCCTGTCACATCGGCAATTCGGTGACCACGGGCTTGAAATTCTTCCGCCCGGCGACCGCCGGCGGGTTTGGTGCCGTGGCGGCGATCGGGGTGATCGCCGGGCTCGATCGTGAGCAGCTGCTGAACGCCTTCGGGCTGTACTACGCCCAGGCCAGCGGCACCATGCAGGCCCATGTCGAGGGGCTGGCCATGCTTGGCATGCAGGTCGGGTTCTGCTCGCGCAACGCGGTGGTGGCGGTGCGGTTGGCCGAGGCGGGGATTCCGGGCACGCGCGGCACGCTGGAAGGGCCGTTCGGCTATTTGCGGCTGATGGAGGGGGAGTACGATCGCGGCGCGCTGTTGGACAGTATTGGACAGATATGGCGCATTACCGAAGTGGCGCATAAACCGTTCCCCAGCGGCCGGGCGACCCATGGGGTGATCGACGCGTTGATCGGGCTGGTGGCCGAGCACGGGATCACGGGACAAGGCGTGGCGTCGGTTGCCGCCTCGGTACCGCCGCTGACCCACCGGCTGATCGGCCGACCGATCAAGGATGGTATGACGTCAAACTATGCCCGGCTGTCGGGGCCGTACACGGCGGCGCGGCTGTTGTTGGGCGGCGGGCTTGGCCTGCCGGATTTCCTGCCGGACGCCCTGGTCGATGCGGCGACCCACGATCTCGGCCGCCGCATCGTGGTCGAGGCCGACGACAATCCCGATCCGAACGCCCTGACCCCCATCAGCGTCACCGTGCGGATGCGGGACGGCGCCGCGTACAGCGCTAGCATCGACACGGTGTACGGCAACCCCAGGAAGCCGATGAGCCGTGAGGCGCATCTGCGGAAGTTCCGCGAGAACGTCGCCTTCGCCGTGGGGCCGATCCCCGAGGGCAACGCCGAGGCGCTGATCGCCATGGTCGACGATCTGGAGAGCCTGGACGACGCCCGGCGCATCGTCGATCTGTTGGTCGCGGCATGAGCGATTACGTCGCCGAGGCGGATTTTCCGGCCATCGCCCGTGACTATCCGATCGGCGCGGCGTTCCTGGATCGCTTTCGCGGCATGAGCCGGGACGCGCTCAGGGTGGTGCAGGAAACGCGCTTCGCCACGGTGATGGCGCGGGCCTGGCAGGTGCCGTTCTACCGCCGCCGCTGGAGCGAGGCGGGGCTGCAGCCGGGGGATATCCGCGGCCTCGACGACCTGCCCAAAATTCCGCCGTTCTCCAAGGCCGACATCATGGCCAGCGTGGCGGCGCACCCGCCGTTGGGCGATTTTCACGGCCTGCCCGACAGTGGTCCGCGTCCGGCGGTGGTCCTGCACACCACCAGCGGCACCACCGGCGATCCGCAACCGCTGTTGTACGGCGCCAGGGACCGGGAGATTCAGAACGCGCTCCTGGCCCGTGCCTACAAACTGCAGGGGATGGTCGACGGCGACGTGGTGCACTCGGTCTACGGCTTCGGGCCGGTCAACGGCGGCCACTACATCCGCGAGGCCCTGCTGCGCTTCACCAAGACGCTGCACATCCCGGCCGGTACCGGCATCGAGACCCGGACCGAGCAACAGGTGCGGCTGATGGCCCGGTTCGGGGCGACGGTGCTGGTCGGCTTCGGCGACTATCTGTTCCGCCTGGCCGAGGAAGCGCGGCGCCAAGGGCTTGAGCCCGGCCGTGATATTCCGTTGCGCATGATCGCCGGCCACATCGCCCACGACACCCGCGCGGTGTTGGAGGCGTCGTGGGGCGGGGTGCAGGCGTTCGACTGGTACGGGGTGGGCGACACCGGCATCCTGGCCGCCGAGGGGGCGGAGCGTGACGGCCTGTACCTGATGGAGGACGCCCACGTCATCGAGCTGCTGGACCCGGAAACCGGTACACCGGTGGCGGACGGACAGGCGGGCAACATCACCGCGACCGTGCTGTTCAAGGACGGCGTTTACCCGATCATCCGGTTCGACACCAAGGATCTGTCGACGATCCGGCCGGGCGCCAATCCGCTGGATCTGCCGTTTCGCCGGATCGAGGGGTTCCAGGGCCGCAGCGACAACATGGTCAAGCTGCGTGGCATCAACGTCTACCCGACGGCGGTCGGCGCGGCGTTGGCCGAGATCGAGCCGCTGGGCGGGGAATATGTCTGCCTGCTGTCGCGCGGGCCGGACGGCGAGGCGATGACCGTTCGAGCGGAAACGGCGAGCCCGTCGAACGTGCTACGCACGGCGGTCGAGGCGCATCTGAAGGCGCGGATTGGCGTGACGATCGCCGTCGAGCTGGTCGCGATGGGCGGCACGGCGGCCTTGACCGAGATCGAACGGCGGCAGAAACCGCTACGACTTGTGGATTTGCGGCTAGTGGAGCAACGATGACCGACCTTACCCGGCTTTCCCTCGCCGCCATGGCCGACGGCCTCGATGCCGGGAGCTTCTCCGCCGTCGAGCTGTTGGAGGCGCATCTGACGGTGATCGGGCGGGCCAACCCGGCGTTGAACGCGGTCTGGGATCTGGACGCCGACGGCGCGCGTGCCGCCGCCGTCGAGAGCGACCGGCGCCGGGCGGCGGGAGAGGCACGCGGCTCCCTTGACGGCATTCCGATCGGCCTCAAGGACAACATCGATGTCGCCGGCCGGCCAACCACCAACGGTTTGGGTCTGGCGTGGACCGCCGAGGCGGACGCCGAGATCGTGGCCCGGCTGCGGGCCGAGGGAGCCATCCCGGTGGCCAAGCTCGGCATGCACGAAGCGGCGTTGGGGGCGACCAGCGACAACCCGCACCATGGCCGTGTCGAGCACCCGACCGCGCCGGGGAGGACGCCCGGCGGCTCGTCGGGCGGATCGGCGGTGGCGGTCGCGGCGGGCATGCTGCCGCTGACGCTGGGCACCGACACCTTGGGATCGGTGCGTCTTCCCGCCGCCTATTGCGGGGTCGTGGGCTACAAGCCCAGTTTCGATGCGATCGCGACCGACGGGGTGATGCCGCTGTGCTGGACCCTGGATCATGTCGGCCCCTTGGCGCGGACGGTCGCCGATATCGCCTTCGCCGCTCCGGCCTTGACCGGGTTCGAGCCGGAGGAGAGGCCGCTTCAAGGGCTGCGGCTGGGCTGGGTGGCCGAGGCCGATACCGTGGCGATCGAACCTGGTGTCCACGGCGTCATCGACGCCACGCTCGCGCGGTTGCGGCGGGCGGGCGTGACGATCGAAGCCGTCGACCTCGGGCTTGGTTCGCTGTCGGCGCTGCGCCGGGCCGCGCTGCTGATTGTGGAAGCGGAAGGCGCGGTTGCCCTGGAAACTATTTGGGCGGACCATCCGGAGGCGTTGTCCGATACGTTGAAAGGTATGCTGTCCTATGGCCGCGACGCGCCGTCCTCGCGTTATGTGAAGGCATTTCGCCGGGTCGAGACCGCCGGTGCCGCCGTCAACGCCGCGTTGGAGAGCTTCGACGCGCTGCTTCTGCCCACGGTGGGCCATACGGCGTTCCCGTTCGACGCGGCGGTGCCGGACGACCAAGCCGACCTTACGGGATTGGCCAACATGGGCGGCGCGCCGGCGATCACTCTGCCCTGCGGGGCCGATGGCGAGGGCCTGCCGGTTGGCCTGCAGCTGATCGGTGGTTTCTACGAGGACGCACGCTTGCTGGGTATGGCATTGGCGGTCGAAAAATTACTAAGATAATACATTAAGAAAACCATATATGTCATTTGAAAATATTAATAATCACCGCATGTACTGGGAGGTACATGGCGCCGGTGATCCGGTGTTCCTTTCCGGCGGCTGGGGCACGTTCTGCCATGGCGGGGTTCAGCATCTGCCGGCCGGGTTGACCGAGCGGCATACGGTGGTGGTGTTCGATCATCGCGGTTTGGCGGGGTCCGATGACGACCTCTCAATCCCGTCGAGCACGGCGACCATGGCCGACGACGTGATTGCGTTGGCCGACCATCTGGGGATCGAGCGGGCGCATCTGGTCGGCATTGTCGGCATCGGCGCCTGCATCTTCCAACAGGTGGCGCTGCACCGGCCGTCGCTGGCCCGCAGTCTGATCAATTCCGGCTGTTGGGCGCGGGCCGACCGGTATCTGGCGGCGCAGATGGACCTGTGGCTCGACGTGCACCGGGAGATGGGGTTCGCGGCGTTCCAGCGTCTGGTGGTGCTGGAGAGCTTCCGGCCGGATTACTTCGCCGCGCGGGGCGATCGGCTGCTCGGTCCGACCGGCGGCTGGAAGGAACTGCGCGGTAACCTCTCGGCCCACGCGCGCCTGACCGAGGCGGCCAAGGCGCACGACACCCTCGACCGGCTGAGCCGGATCGCCTGCCCGACCCTGGTGTTCCACAACGGCGCCGACCGCATCACTCCGCCGCGCACCACTCGTCCGGTGCAAGCCGGCATCCCGGGCGCCATCGGCCACGAGATGCCGCAAGCCGCCCACGTGGTCACCGGCCGTGACGCGACCGCCGAATTCGCCGGGCGCATCCTCGATTTCCTGGCCGAGTGTTGAGAGGCGTGGCACTCTCTTTCTAGCATCCCCGGACGCGCAGCGATCCGGGGTCCAGAGTCACACGCGTGCTGATCCCGGCTCGACACCTCCGGTGTCGTCCGGGAATGCGGGAAGGGTGGTTGGGGGATCGACGGACGCGAACACCGTTGCCCTCGGCCCGCCGGGGGTGTTCCATGCGAAACCGATGAAAGATGGGGGTAACGATGCCGCACATTACAGCGGATGACGGGGTGAGGCTGTACTACGAGGAAGTCGGCGAGGGCACGCCGATCGTCTTCGTGCACGAATACGCCGGCGATCATCGCGCCTGGGAGCCGCAGATGCGGCATTTCGGTCGGCGCTATCGCTGCGTCAGCTACAGCGCGCGCGGCTACCCCCCCTCGGACGTGCCGAACAATCCGGACGCATACTCGCAAGACCGGGCGCGCGACGACATCCGCGACGTGCTGGACGGGCTCGGCATTGGCGAGGCGCACGTGGTCGGGCTGTCCATGGGCGGGTTCGCGACGCTGCATTTCGGCTTCCAATACCCCGACCGGGCGCTGTCGCTGGTGGTGGCGGGGTGCGGTTACGGCGCCGACGCCGACAAGCGCGAGCAATTCCGCCAGGAGACCGAAGCGACCGCCGCCCGCATCGCCAGCGAAACCATGGCCGAGGTCGGCAAGATGTACGCGCGCGGCCCGACCCGGGTGCAGTTCCTGGCCAAGGATCCGCGCGGCTGGCAGGAGTTCGAGACCCAGTTGCGCGAGCACTCGACCCTGGGTGCCGCCAACACCATGCGCGGGGTGCAGGCCCGCCGGCCGTCGTTGTACGATCTGGTCGACAAGATGGAAGCGCTGACGGTGCCGACGCTGATCGTCAACGGCGACGAGGACGAGCCGTGCCTGGATGTCGGCAATTTCATGAAACGCAAGATCCCCTCGGCGGCGCTGGCGGTGCTGCCGAAGACCGGACACACCATGAACATCGAGGAGCCGGCCAAGTTCAACGCGGTGGTCGAGGATTTCCTGCACACCGTCGAATGCGGCCGCTGGAGCTTGCGCGACCCGCGCTCGATCGGCGGCGGCATCATCACAGCAACCGAGGAGAAGTGACGTGGGCATCCCGGGCGCGCGTTTGGTAGGCAGGGCGGCGATCATCACCGGCGCCGCGCGGGGCATCGGCCTCGCCATCGCCAAGGCCTATGCCGAGGAGGGAGCGGCCGTCTGGCTCGCCGATGTGCATGGCGGTGAGGTCGAGGCGGCGGTCGACGCCATTCGCGCCGCCGATGGCAAGGCCGATGGCGGCTATTGCGACGTGCGCTCGACCGACAGCGTGCACGACGCGGTGAGCGCGGCGGCCAGCGCGTTCGGCGGGCTCGACATCTTGGTGGCCAACGCCGCGACCCAGACCCCGGCGGCGACCATCGACAAGCTGGAAGAGAGCGATTGGGCCCAGGCGCTGGCGGTCAACCTGACCGGGGCCTATCACCTGTGCAAGCACGGCATCCCGCACCTGAAACGCGCCGGCGGCGGGGCGATTATTCTCACCGCCTCGCAGATGGCCCGGGTCGGTAAGCCGGGCAGCGCCGTCTATTGCGCGACCAAGGGGGCGCTGGTGCAGCTGGCTAGGACCATGGCGCTGGATCACGCCGATGACGGCATCCGGGTCAACACCCTGTCGCCGGGCGGCACCGCCACCGACCGCCTGGTGCAACAGTTCGGCGATCTTGAGCAGGCCGAAGCGCGGTGGGGCCTGCCGATGCACCCGCTCGGCCGCCTCGGCCGGCCGGAGGAGATGGCGGCGGGGGCGGTGTTCCTGGCCAGCGAGGAGTCGAGCTTCATGACCGGCGCCGATCTGCTGCTCGACGGCGGCTACAGCGCACGGTGAGGGAGCGGGGGCGATGACCGACAAGACCGACCGCCTGCCGATCCTGGAACAGCGCCGGATCGAGGCCAGGGTGATCAAGCCGATCCACGACGAGATGGTGGCGCAAGTCGGTCGCGAGAAGGCCGACGCCATCCTGGGGGCGGCGATCGAGAAGGCGGCGATCGCCCAGGGCCGGGAGTTCGCCGACGAACACGGCGGAGCGACCTCGCTCGACGGCTTCGCCGACATCCAGAAGCACTGGACGGCGGGTGGTGCCTTGGAAATCGAGCCGCTGGAGCGGACCGATACCACGCTGCACTTCAACGTCACCCGCTGCCGCTACGCCGAGACCTACAAAGCCCTGGGGCTAGGCGGGATCGGCCATCTGCTGTCGTGCAACCGTGACGGCACATTCTGCACCGGCTACGATCCGCGCATCACCCTGGAGCGGACCCAGACCATCATGAGCGGCGCCAGCCACTGCGATTTCCGCTATTCGTTCAAGCCGGAGGCGGGCGGCGAATAGGTCTCAGACCACCCGCTCGCCGGCGACCCAGACGCCACGCACCACCGGCCGGCCATCGACCAGGCGCACCCGGATCAGATCGGCCCGCAACCCGGGCTCCAGCCGCCCGCGATCGTCCAGCCCGGCGACCCGGGCCGGGGTCGCGGTCATGGTCGCCACCGCCCGCGGCAGGTCCCAGCCCGTGACCGTGTCGGCCAGGGTGAACGCCGCGTGCAGCATGCTGGCCGGCACGTAGTCCGAGGACACGATGTCGAGCAGGCCTTGCTCGGCGAGGTCGCGGGCGGTGATGTTGCCGTAGGACGAGCGCCCGCGCACCAGGTTGGGGCCGCCCATCAGCACCGCCAGCCCGTGGTCGCGCGACGCCTTGGCGGCCTCGACCGTGGTGGGAAACTCGGCGATGGTGCAGCCGATCTCCGCCGATTCGGCGACATGCGCGACGGTCTGGTCGTCGTGGCTGGCCAAGCCGAACGCCCGCGCCCGCGACCAGTCGGCCACCGCCCACCGTTGCGTGGGTCCAAGCTCCCGCGAGGCGCGGGTCAAACGGTCATACTCGCGCTCGATCTCATCCTCGGTCAGCCCGTCGTGCTCCCGCTTGATATGGCGCCACACGTCCATATCGGCGGTTTGGCGCTGGCCCGGCGCGTGATCCATCACCGAGACCAGGCCGATCATGGTGTCGTTGTCGAAGGCGGTGAGCTGATCCAACACATCGGCGCCGGTCACCTCGCACCGCAGATGAATCCGGTGGTCGGTGCGCAGCATGCCGGTGGTCTGGGCCTGGGCGATGCCGTCGATCATCGGACGGATATGCTCGGACCGCAGCTCGCCCTTGCTGGTAAGGCCGAGACAGACCGAGTCGTAGACCGTGGTGATGCCGGAGGTGGCGATCTGGGCGTCGTGGTTCACGGCGGCGGCCACCGGATCCCAGTACACCTGCGGCCGGGGTTCGTAGTGTTTCTCTACGTTGTCGGTATGCAGGTCGATCAGGCCCGGAAGCAGGTAATCGCCGTCGAGATCGAGCGCACCGTTCGGCGCGGCCGGGCTGTCGTCGACGGCGGCGATGCGGCCACCCTCAACGTTGAGGGAGCCGGACACCACGGCGTCGGGCAGGACGAGCCGGGCATTTTTGAACACGGTTGCCATGATGGAGCTCGGATACGCCAAAAAGGCATTTGTGGGTAGTTGATTCGAGTGTGCGGGACAAGTGACGCTTTGGTGGCGCAAACCGTGTTCGGCGTCTTGCATCCCGGCCGGTGAGACCGTATAACCCGCGCTTCGTCGCGGACCGAGGATCGCGGCGCCGTGTTTTCTGTGGAGTGCGAACGATGGCGGTTCCGAAACGTAAAACCACCCCGTCCAAGCGGGGCATGCGCCGGGGGCACGACGCGCTCCGGTCCGACGCCTATGTCGAGAACCCGGACACCGGCGAGCTGCACCGGCCGCACCACATCGATCTGAAGACCGGCATGTACAAGGGCCGGCAGGTGTTGAAGGTGAAAGATCGCGCCTGAGTTGCGCCCATGCAGCGGACCGCGCGAAGCCCCTGCCCTGGCGGGGGCTTTTGCTTTTGTAGCCTCCGCCATAGCATCGGCGCATGAAAGCATTCGACGATGGGGTGATCCGGGTCGAGGATCACCAAGACGGCATTTGGCGGATCGAAGAGCTGTACGCCAGCCCCGGTGGCCGGGGCGCGATCTGGGTGGTTGACGGCACCGAACGGCGGCTGGTGCTGGACGCCGGCTGGGGCCTGGTGCCGCTGGCCGATCACGTGCCGGCGCTGTTCGGTCGGCCGATCGTCGCCGTCGCCAGCCACACCCACTTCGATCACATCGGCGGCCTACATCAGTTCGCCGAGCGCTGGGTGCATCCACTGGAGGCGGGCGTGCTCGACGACCCGGCGCCGGAGCCGACGCAAATACTCCCCTATCTGTTGGACTATCCGGAGTCGCTGGCCTTCGATCCGATGGCGGGTGGGGTCGGGGGTGGTTTCGATCCGCGCGCGTGGCGCATCCCGCCGGCACCGGCCACCGGCTTGCTGGACGATGGCGGCGTGATCGATCTCGGCGGGCGTAGGCTGATCGCCTTGCACACCCCAGGGCACTCGCCCGGCCATCTGTGCCTGTACGAGGCGGCGCGCCGAATCTTGTTCTCGGTCGATGTGGTCTATGAGGGTGAGATTTTGGACGCCATTCCCGGTGCTGACATCGACGACCTGCTGGCCACGCACCGGCGGTTGGACGCCTTGGAGGTCGACCGGGTGCTGCCCGGCCATTTCGGCGTGTTCGACGGCGCGCGGATGCGGGCGTTGACCGAGGTCTACCGGCGGAGCAAGGCGGTGTGAGGGCGCTGATTCTGGCCGAGCGCAAGGAGGGATGCGCCGCCCGGCTGCGGGATGCTGGATTCACGCCCGAGGTGGCCGAGGAAATCGCCTTCTACCTGAGCCAGGCGACCGATCTGCAAGACCAGGTGGAGCCGATCCTCGGGACTCTCGATGCCGTTGGGGTGGAGGGGCGCATCGCTGACCCGACCGAGCCCGCCGTTTGGCTCGACTGGCTGGCCGAGCGGCCGACCGAGACCGTGGTGTGGTCGGTCACCGACGGCATCCGCTACTACCGGGGCAGCGGGGCGGTGTCGTTCGCCCGGATGATCGGCGCGCCGGTGTTCGGCTGTTCGGTCCAGGCGCAGAACATCGCCCAGGATAAGGCGAAGACCGGGGTCGTGGCCGAGATGCTTGGTGTCGCGGCGCCGGCGTTCGGGGTGATGCGCGATGGCGTGTGGCTGACACCGCCGCCCGAGGGGCCGGGGCCGTGGTTCGTCAAGCCGAACACCCTGGGTGCCAAGATCGGCATCTGGCCGGACAGCAAGGTCGAGACCCTCGCGGCGGCCGCCGATCGGTCGCGGCGTATTTTCGCGCGATACCGCGACGACGCGGTGGTTCAGGCCTTTGTCCCCGGCGCCGACGTGCGGGTGTCGTACATGGCGGTGGAGGACGATCCGGCGTTGACGCGCCTTGGGGTGTACCGCCTGGAGACCGGCGGCGGCGGGCAGGCGGCTGGTGCCTTCATGACCATGGCCGATAACGCCACCCTGTCGGGGCTCGCCGACACCGACGGCACGGCCACCGCGTCGCTGGCGGGCGGGGCGGCGTTCCAGCCAAGTTTGGTCGATCTGGCCGACGCGGAGCCAACAATCGCCGGACGCATCGCCGGTATCACCCGCCGGCTGGCCGCCGGGTTCGGGTTGCGTGATCTGTTCTCCGTCGATATCCGGCTCGGCGGGGACGGCACACCGTGGCTGCTGGAGGTCGAGGTCTGCCCGGCGGTGACGATTTACGACTTCCGGCGTTATCTCGACGACCAGTGGGGCGGCGGCCTGCCGACGGTGCTGGCCCGGGCATTCCCGCGCGCGGTGCGGCGCGGGGTGGATGTCTGAGGTGCGATCTGGTGTCCGGGCGCGGGTGATCTATGTCATGGGCGCATTCAAGAAAACCATATGTATGGAACGTGTCCGCTCCAATGTGCGACGGGAGATCGTGAATGATGGTAGTAGCGACGGAGTTCACCCCGTGGGCTTCGCTGATCGGCGGGGTTCTCATAGGGCTTTCGGCGGTCCTGGTGATGACGCTGTTCGGCCGCATCGCCGGTATCGCCGGGATTTCGACCGGCGCGCTGCCCGGCCAACGCGAGGACTGGCTGTGGCGATTGGCGTTCATCGCCGGGCTGGTGGCGGCGCCGCTGCTGGTCCAGGCGGTCACCGGCGAGCCGGTGGCGCAGACCGTGAGCGACAATCCGGTGGTGATGGCGTTGGCCGGTCTGCTGGTGGGCTTCGGCACGGTGTGGGGCTCGGGCTGCACCAGCGGCCATGGGGTGTGCGGGCTGGCGCGGCTGTCGACCCGGTCGCTGGTCGCCACGGTGACGTTTCTCGGCACCGGGGTTGCCACCGTGTTCGTTCTCCGTCACCTGGTTGCGGGGATAGCGTCATGACGCGCGCGCTGTTCGGCTTTGCCGCCGGGTTGCTGTTCGGGATCGGGCTTGTGGTCTCGGGCATGGCGGACCCGGCCAAAGTGCTGAATTTCCTCGATCTGTTCGGCGCTTGGGACCCGAGCTTGGCGTTCGTCATGGGCGGGGCGGTGGTGACGGCGTTCGTCGGCTACCGGCTGGCCTGGCGCCGCGAGCAGCCGGTGCTGCTACCGCGCTTCGAGATTCCGAGCCGGGTCGATCTCGACACCCCGCTGCTGACCGGTGCGGCGCTGTTCGGGGTCGGCTGGGGGCTCGGCGGCTTCTGTCCGGGGCCGGCGTGGACGGCGTTGCCGCTGCTGGCGCCCGGAACCCTGGTGTTCGTGCCGGCGATGCTGGTGGGTATGGGGATTGCCAGCTTCCTGCGGGCACCGCCGCGTTCGGCCAAGGCGCCCGCCTAAGCGCCTCCTGAAACATTAAAACAGCCGCTTGCTCGCCAGATCGGCGCCCTCGCGCAGGGCGCGGAACTTGGCCCAGACCACGTCCGGGGTGACCCGGCCCATGCCGGCCGAGGTGTCGAAACCGCAATCGGTGCCGGCCTGGATGCGCGCCGGATCGCCGACCGCCTCGGCGGCGCGCTCCAGCCGCTCGGCCACCACCTCGGGATGCTCGACATAAGCGGTCTGGGTGTCGATCGCGCCGACGATCAGGGTCTGGTCCGGGGCCAGCGGGATGTCCTTGAACACCTTGATCTCGTGCTGGTGCCGGGGGTTGGCGAACGGCAGCATGAAGGTGCCGACCCTGGCTTGCAGCAGCGAGGGCAGGATCGCCGCCAGCGCCACGTCCTGATCGTGCGGCGATTCATAGTTGCCCCAGCAGACGTGCAACCGCACCCGGTCCCTCGGCAGCCCGTCGAGCGCCCGGTTGATGGCCGCGATCACCCGGTCGACGAAGGCAACGAACTCGCCGATCGGCCGGTCGGCGAAGCTGACATGCCGTTCCAGCGCCAAGTCCGGCGCGTCGATCTGCAGCATCAGCCCGTGCTTGATGGCGGCCCGGTACTCGACCCGCATGGCTTCGGCCAGAGCGGTGAGGTAGCTGTCGTCGTCCGGGTAGAAATCGTTCTTCAGGGCCATGGCCAGGATGCCCGGCGAGGGGGCGGTCATGAACGCGTCGCTGAAACGCTCCCGCCCGACGGCGTCCAGCGCCGCCTCGAAAGTCGTCAGCTCGGCCTCGTTGGCCGCCGGATTGGTGTGGGCGACCGGGCCGATCGCCATGGGCGGGGCGAAATTGCTGACCGCGACCCGGCCCTGGAGCATCTCCTGCCGTGCCTTGGCGAACTCGGGATAGGCGCTCAGCTCGCGCCCGCTCGGCCGCTGCCAATGCCCGCCGAAACCGGACATGCGGCGCTGGACGTAGAGAAAAAACCCCTCGCGCACCTGCTCGCCATCGCTTGGGATGTCGATGCCGACGTCCCTCTGCCGGGCGACGATGTCACGGGTGGCGGCATCGCCGAGAGCGTTGAGTTCGGCCTCGTCGATCGGCTTGCCGTCGACCCGCCAGGCGTAAAGCTGCACCAACCGCTTCGGCCGGGGCAGCGAGCCGGCGTGGGTGACCAGGATTCGGCTCATAACGCCTCCGAACGCACGGGGTAGGTCATCGGGGCGATATCATCGATGGTGCGGCGGCGGGCGTCCAGAGACGGCAGCCGTTCCAGCGCCCGCGCCTGGGCGTCCTCGACCGCCGCCGCTTCGGCGTCGAGATCGATGGTCAGGCACCGCCCGTCTCGCACCACCGGCGTGCCGTCGACGAACACGTCGGTGACCACCCGCTCCGCCGCCTGGATGATCAGCGAGCGGATCGGCTCCCGCGTCGGGCGCATGGCCGGATGTTCGACATCGACCAGCACCAGATCCGCCCGGGCGCCGAGGGTGAGGCGTCCTAAATCGCCCCGGCCCAACGCGCCCGCCCCGCCGATCGTGGCGGCGTTGAACACGTCGGTCGTGCTGTGATCGTGCACGTCGCCGGCGGTGATCCGCGCGAAGTAGCCGACGTGACGCAGCTCCTCCAGCATGTTGTGCGGGAAGCTGTCGGTGCCGATGCCCATGCGCACGCCGACCTTCACGTAACGGCCAAAGGTCTGCAACGTCATGCCGGTGCGGGCGAATACCGTGGGGCAGTGGGCGACGGTCACCCCGCGCTCGGCCAGCATCGGCAGCTCCCGCGCGGTGCGCAGCGGATTCCAGGTGTGGTGGTCGAGATAGATGCCGTGGCCCAGGATCACCCGCTCGTCGAGCAGGCCGAGATGGTCGAGCCAGCTCACCGCCCCCATGCCATGGCGGCGCAACATCTCCATCACCTCGACCATGGTTTGGGCGGCGTGGACCTGCAGCTTCATGCCGCGCTCGACGGCGGCGGCGTGGGCGTCGCGCAGCAACCCTTCGGACACCGTGTCGATCTGCGCCGGCGCGATCATCCCGGTCAGCCGGCCGCTGGGATGGCGTTCGGCGGCGTCGACCGTGGCGAGCGCCCGGTCGAACGCGCGGCGGCCGGCCGGCTTGTCCCAGGCGTAGTCAACCCGGTGGCCGCCGACATCGACCCACTGCGCCTCGCGAAAACCGGCGCCAATGACCCCGCGGATGCCGGTGTCGGCGATCAGGTCAAGCCAGCCGTCGCGCGCCCGGCCGAGATCGACCATGGTGGTTACCCCGGACAACAGCAACTCGGCGATCGCCAACTTGGTGTTGGCGGCGATGCCCTCGGCGTCGTCCTCCAGCAGCGGCGACAGGTGGTACAGTGCGTGGCCCCACTGCATCGGTGCGCCGACCTCGTCGAAGGTGCCTTTGTCGAGCGAGCCGCCCATGGGGTGGGCGTGCAGGTTGACCAAACCCGGCATGACCATGCGGGCACGGCCGTCGATCTCCCGCTCCGCCGGTCGGTCCCAGCGGCCACCGACCGCCAGAATAATGGACTCGTCGAACGCCACATCGCCGCCACGCAAGTAGACGTGCGATCCGGCCTCCGCGTCCCAGGCGACGATCCAGGCGCAGTCGCGGATGACGGTGGTGGTCATGTCATCTGGCAGCCCCGATCAATGCGTCCACATCGTTGATCCCCAGTCCACGTGCCGTGGCCACGATGTCGTCCCAGGCTTCGGCGGCGAGCGGCAGGCCGGTTTTCATCCGTTCGGCCAGGGTCATGCGCTCCTTCTCGCCGGGGATCAGCACCTTGCCGCCGGGTTCGGTCGGCCGTGCCGATTTCACGAAGGCGGCGTAGTTCATCACCTCGGTGGCGAACGGATGGCCGCTTTCGGTCGGGGTGCCGGACACGGCGTCCAGATCGACGTAGAACGACAGCATGCCGTTGCAGAACCGCCGCCGCTGTGTCTCGCCCAACTCCCCGGCGGTGCCGGAGCCGGTCAAGGCGCCGGCCATCATCTCCATCAGGAAGTTCATGCCGAACCCCTTGTGCTCGCCGAACGCGCGCAAGGCACCGGGACCGTTGTTCGGGTCGGGATAGGTGCCCGGCGGCACCTCGCCGTAGAGCGGGCGCGGGTCGCCGGTGACGGTGCCGTCGGCGTCGACCAGGGCGTCCGGCGGCAGCGGTTTGCCGCCCTTGAGGGCGACCAGCGCCTTACCCTCGGCCACCACCGAGGTGGCGAAGTCGAGAATGATCGGCTCCTGGCCCGCGACGGGAATGCCGGCGCAGAACGGGTTGGTGCTGCCGCGCCGGTCGATGCCGCCGAACGGGGCGACGATCAGCGAGCCGCGCACGTTGACCATGTGCACCGAAACGATGTTCTCGGCCGCCGCCCGCTCGGCCCAGTCGCCGATCCGCCCGAGATGGCCGCTGTTGCGCAGCGCGGTCATGGCGACTCCGTGCTGCTTGGCCTTGGCGATGCCGATATCGACGGCTTGTTCGCCGACCGACTGGCCGAAACCGAACCGCCCGTCGATCACCGCGAAGCTGGGCTGGTCCTGCAGCACCTTTACCGTCTGGTTCGGTACCTGGATGCCGTCCTGCGCCCACTGAACATAGCGCGGAATGCGGATCACCCCATGGCTGTCATGGCCGCGCAGATTGGCCCCGGACAGGCGGGTGATGATGGTCCTGGCCTCGGTCGGGGACGAACCGGCGGCCTCGAACACCCTGGCGCCCAGCGCCAGGATGACATCGACCGGAACGAAGACCTGATCGCCGTCGCGCCGCACTCCGGTCATCGATTGCCTCCACCGGCCTTGCGGAACGCGCCGACACCCTCGACCTGGGCGGCGGTCATCAGGCGCACGTCGCTGGACAGGGTGACGAAATCGAAGCCCTTCTTGATCGCCTCGACCATGTAGGGCGGGTTCATGCAGTGCATGCCGCATTTCAGCCCCGCCGCCTTGACCTTGGCCAGGACGCCGTCGATCGTCGCGACCATGATGGGATCGGTGTGGTCGAGCGATGGCGGCTTGCCCATCGATACCGCCAGATCGCCCGGCCCGACATAAACCCCCGTCAGGTTCGGGGTCTTCAGGATGGCGTCCAGGTTCTGCACCGCCTGCACCGTCTCGATCATCGCCAGGGTGACGATGGTGTCGTTGGCCTGCTTGAAGTAGTCGGGATAGATCAGCCCGGCCCGGGTCGGCCCCGACGAGCGGTAGCCGCGCGGCGCGTACTGGCAGGCGCCGACGAAACGCTCGGCCTCCTCGGCGGTGTTGATCATCGGACAAATGATGCCCAGCGCCCCGCCGTCCAGCAGCTTCATGATGATGCCGGGCTCGTTCCACGGCACCCGGGCGAGCACGGTCTTGCCGTAGCCGTGTACGGCCTGCATCATCTGCAGCGCCGCCTGGTAGTCGACCAAGCCGTGCTGAAGATCGATGGTCAGGCTGTCGTAATCCTGCAACGCGGCGATTTCGGTGGTGACGGTCGACGGGATCGAAAGCCACCCGTTGAACGCGCCTTTGTCGGCGGCCCAAACGTCGTGCAATCGGCTATCCATGGGGCATTCCTCCGTGTGAAGCGGGTTCTTAAAGAACTTCCTTGTTGACGACGACGGCGGGATCGAGCGTGCCGTCCAGCGCCGCCAGGATGTTTTCGATGGTCTGATAGGCCGAGCGCTTGGACGCTTCCAGGCTGATCCCGGCGGAATGCGGGGTCATCAGGATGCGCGGCTCGGCGAAGAACGGATGATCCAGCGCCGGTTCCTCGTCGAACACGTCCATGCCGGCACCGCTGACCTGTCCCGAGCGCACGGCGTCCAACAGCGCCGCTTCGTCGATGAGGCCGCCACGGGCGCAGTTCACCACCAAGGCGCCCGGCCGCAACGCCGCCAACTCGGCGGCCCCGAGCAACCCGATGGTCTCCTCGTTGCGCGGGCAGTGCACGGTGACCGCGTCGACCTCGCCCAGCACGGCGCGGAAATCGGCCACCGGCTCGGCGCCGAGGGCCGCGATTGCCGAGGGTTCCAGATAGGGATCGTAGCCGAGCACCCGCATGTCGAAGGCCCGCGCCCGCTTGACCACGCGCGAGCCGATGCGCCCGAGCCCGATCACCAACAAAGTCCGGCCGTCCAGGTCGACCCCCTGGATCGTGGACCGCTGGTTCCAGTCGCCGGCGCGCACCAGCTTGTCATAGGCCGGAAGCTGTTTGGCCAACGCCAGCAGGTACATCATCGCCTGCTCGGCCACCGAGGGCGCGTTGGCGCGCGGGGCGATGGCCAGCGGGATGTTGCGCGCGTTCAAGGCCGCCACGTCCACCGCGTCATAGCCGACCCCATGGCGCGAGACGATTTTCAGACTGTCGGCGGCGTCGATCACCGCCTTGTCGATCTTGGCGACCCGCACGCCGACGCCATGCACGCCGGGAATGTGCCGGATCACGTTCTCGGGCGAGATGTCGTGCAGCACCTCGACTTCCACGTCGTCGCGGCCGTCGAACAGCGCCATGCCGTCGGCGTGCACCGGGCCGAGGATCAGAACCTTCTTCTTATTCGTGGTCATGTTACCCCGCGTCAGTGAATGTCGGACGACTGGCCCATCGCCGCCTTGAGCTTGTCGATGTCGAACCCGGGCGCCCGCGCCGCCTCCAGGATGACGGCTTCCCGGCGGGTCAGCAGGTCGATCGCGGCGGGCAGTTTCTTGACCGCGTCACGGGGCACCACGACGGCGCCGTGTCGGTCGGCGTGGATGATGTCGTTGTCCTGCACCACCATGCCGAAGATGTTCACCTGGCCGCCGGTGTCGACCGCGTGGACATGGGCGTGGCTCGGCCCGACCTTGCGCGCCAAGAGCTGAAAACCGGGGGCGCAGGCGTCGAGATCGCGGATCGAGCCGTCGGTCACCACGCCCAGCGCGCCCAGCCCCTTGTGGATGGCGGTGTTCACCTCGCCCCAGAAGGCGCCGAAGCCAGGCTCGGCGTCCAGATCCTGGATCACCACCACGGTCGGGCCGGGGTGGCCGGCGACGTATTCGTAATAGCTCTGGCGTGCGGCCATGTTCTCGGCGGCGCTGCGGCTGGCCGGCGCGACGGCGCGGATGGTCGCGGTGCGGGCATAGCCGCAGATCGGTTTCAGCTCGGGAAACGCGCACACCATGACGCCGGTGGTGAAGCCGGTGGCGCGCCGCTCCGGGTTGGTCAGCTCCAGCCCGTTGCAGATGGTGGGCGTGTCCCATTCGGTCAGCCGCTCAAGGTCGGCCGCCGTGATCTCGATCGCCGTGATCTCGGTCATTGTCTTGGTCCCTGGTTCGGTATGGATCGAGACCGGCCGGCCCCGAACGTGATGGCGGTAGCCTAGCAGGGCGTATACGCGGACCGCCAGAGGGTGCGCGCCTTGCTTGACAGGGATATCGCCGGGCGGGTTCATAGCATGCGCCGTGACAGGGGAAATCACGTGAACGACACAGCGGCCATTAATCGCCTGGACCTCGATGCCGACGTGGCGGCGCTCGCGGCGCGCATTCGGAGCCTGGAAGAGGTTGCCACCCCGTTCAGCCATGCGGTCGGCGACGATCTGTTGCCGCCGGCGTTGTTCGAGGCGGTGATGGCGACGGTGCCGGAGCCGGAGGCGATGGTGCGCAAGAGCGCCGGGCATCGCGGCCGTTATCCCGACGAGCGGCGCATCGTGGCGTTGACCGAGCCGGTGCATCCGATGGCGGAGAACGATCCGGTGCTGCGGCATCTGGCGGCGGTGTTGTCGGCGCGGCCGGTGGCCGAGGCGTGGTTGTGGCTATTCCGCCGCATCATCGGCAAGCGGATCGCCGTGACCTCGGGTATGCGCCCCGAGGATCTGCGGGTGCGGACCGCGATCGAGTTGATCGTGGACGTGGAGGGCTATGCCCTGCCGCCGCATACCGATGGCGCGGTCAAGCTGGTGACCGTTCTGATCTATCTGGCCCGCCCCGGCGATCCCGAAGCCTTGGGCACGGCGCTCTATCGCCCACTCAAGCCTGGCTTTCACAGCGACGGCGTCGACTATGTGCCGTTCGAGACCATGGAGGAGGCGGCGCGCGTTCCGTACCGCGCCAACCGGTGCCTGGCCTTCGCGCGCAGCAATGTCTCGTTTCACGGTGTGCCCAAGAACCTGAGCGGGACGTCGAGACGGTTGCTGCAAATATCCATCGTGCAGGAGATCGATTGATCCCATGACCGATCGCGAGATCGACCTACTGTGCTTCGGCGAGCCGCTGATGGAGTTGACCCGGATCGACACGACGGGCAACGGCGGCGGTTCGGACGGGGCACCGACCTACCGCGCGGGATACGGCGGCGACACCTCGAACTGCGCGGTCGCCGCCGCCCGGCAGGGCGCGCGGGTCGCCTATGCCTCCGCCGTCGGTGACGATGCTTTCGGCCGCGAGCTGCGGGCGCTGTGGACGCGGGAAGAGGTGGATCACACCCCGGTCCTGACCGATCCCACCGCGCCGACCGGGCTTTACATCATCACCCCGTCGCCGGCCGGCCGCGATTTCGCCTATTACCGCGCCGGCTCGGCGGCTAGCTGCTACCGCTCGGACGACCTGCCGCTGGATCTGTTGCCGCGCACCCGGATCGTGCAGCTCTCGGGCATTAGCCAAGCGGTGGGCGAGGGGCCGCGTGACGCCGGCTTCGCGCTGATCGAGGCGGCGCGGGTCGCCGGGTGCGAGGTCGCCTACGACACTAATTTGCGGCTCAAGCTGTGGTCGCTGGACACGGCGCGGGCGGTGATGCACGGGGCGATGGAACGCTGCACCATCGCGCTGCCGTCGCTGGACGACTCCCGCGTGTTGCTGGGCATCGAGGAGCCGGACGCCATCGTCGACGCCTATCTGGCGCGCGGGCCGCGCGTGGTGGCGCTGAAGATGGGGGAGGCGGGCGCGTTGATCGCCACCGCCGACCGGCGCGAGAGGCTGGGGCCGCATCCGGTCGAGCCGGTCGACGCCACCGGGGCCGGTGACACTTTCGACGGCGCGTTCCTGGCCCGGCTGGCGGCCGGCGACGACCCGTTCACCGCCGCGCGCTATGCCGGGGTGGCGGCGGCGCTGACCACCACCGGTTATGGTGCCGTGGCGCCGATCCCAACGCGCACCGATGTCGTGGCGCTTTTGCCGTGAATACCTGGCGGTGAGTTGGCTAAACTGATCCCATCACCGATTTTTGGAGACCCGAACGATGAGCGTAACCGCCGTCAAGACCGAGCGTCCGGCTTCGACCCATCCGCTGTCGCCGATGGAGATCGTCGAGACAGCGATCCCCGAGGATGAGCGGGTCTGGGTGCCGCAGGCGGCCAACGTTTGGTTCCGGCCGCTGATGTTCAACACGTTGAACGGCGGCTGGTGCAACCTGCTGCGGGTGCGCAAGTCCGGCGTGCTGAGCCGGCATCTGCACCCCGCCCCGGTGCACGGCTTCGTGCTCAAGGGGCAGTGGCGCTATCTGGAGCATGACTGGATCGCCACCGAGGGCTCCTACGTGTTCGAGCCGCCGGGCGAGACCCACACCCTGGTAGTCGACGAGGATTGCGCGGAGATGATCACCTTCTTCAACATCGCCGGCTGCATGTATTACGTCGACGAGCAGGGCAACAGCACCGGCTTCGAGGACGTGTTCGCCAAGATCGACATGTGCCGTGCGCACTACACCGAGGTCGGGCTGGGCGCCGAGTACGTCGACCAGTTCATCCGGTGAGCCGATCCGGCGCGGCACCGCAAACCGGAGCGGGACTGATGCAGGCGCGCAAGCGGATCGGCCTGGTCGCCCATGACGCCAAGAAGGCCGAACTGCTGGATTGGGCGCGGGAGCATCGCGACCAATTGGCGGCGCACGAGTTGTGGGCCACCGGCACCACCGGCGCGATGCTGGCCGACGCGCTCGATCTCGACATTCACCGCTTGAAGAGCGGCCCGCTCGGCGGCGATCAGCAGATGGGGGCGTTGATCGCCGAGGGCCGGTTGGACGCCTTGATCTTCTTCGCCGATCCGATGTCGGCGATGCCGCACGACGTCGACGTCAAGGCCCTGGTCCGGCTGTCGACGGTGTACAACATCGTGCTGGCTTGCAACCACACCACCGCCGATTTCGTCATGGGCAGCCCGCTGTTCGACACTCCCTATACGCCGGCGTCGACGGATTATTCGAGCTATCTGGAACGGGTGGTGCCGAGCCGGATACCGGAGAGCTGATCAGCCCGGTGTGGCGTTGCGGCGGATCACCCGGACCAGGGCGTCGAGGCCGAGCACGTAGGACTCGACCCCGAGCCCGACGATCAACCCGTCGGCCTCCTCGGCCAGCACCGAATGCATGCCCCGGCGCTCGAGGTTGGTCATATGCACCTCGACATAGGGCAGCCGCACCCCGCGCAGGCAATCGCGCAGCGCGTAGCCGGCATAGAGAAAGCCCGCCGGGTTCATCAGCAGCCCGTCGACCCCGGCCCGGGCGGCGGCGTAGATCCGGCTGATCGCCTCGCCCTCGACGTTGGTGTAGGCGATCTCCAGCTCGACGCCGTGGCGTTTGACCTCGGCTCGCATGATGGCGTCGAGCTCGTCCGTGGTGGTGGTGCCGTACAGCTCCGGCTGCCGCCGGCCGAGCCATTCCATGTTGGCGCCCTGGATCAGCAAGATGTTCATCGGCCTTCTCCGGTTGCGGTCGCTGTCTCGACGCTCTCTTATACGCATTCCCGGACGCAACGCGATCCGGGATCTAGGGTGGGGTAATTCTGGCCCCCGGCTCAAGGCCGGGGATACGGGCAAGGTGGATCACTATGCAACAGAGCGGCACATGACCGACGGCGTGATGGCGGTGTGGGGCGATGTCGCGCCCTCGGCCGAGGCCGAGTTCAACGAGTGGTACTTCCGTCAGCATGTGCCGGAGCGGGTCGGCGTCGCCGGTTGGCGGATCGGCCGGCGGTTCAAGAAGATCGGCCGCGGCAGGCACCGCTATCTCGCGGTCTACGACGTCGACGGCCTCGACAGCTTCGCCCACCCGGTCTACCGCCGCTCGCTCGACAACCCGACCGAGTGGACCCAGCGGATGATGCCGGCGTTCCGCAACTTCATCCGCGCCGCCTGCCGGGTGCGGCTGACGGTGGGCGAGGTGGCGGGCGGGGTGATCGCCACCGTGCGCTACGCCCCGCCGGAGGCCGCGCGCGAGCCGATCGCCCGCTGGCTCGGCGGCGATGCGCTGCACGGCCTGCGCGACCATCCCGGCATCACCCGGCTACAGCTTTGGGAGGCGGATCGCGGCCAGTCCCTGGTGGCGACCAAGGAGCAGGCGATCCGCACCGGCGCCGACGGCGAGGCGCCGTTCACCGCTGTGATTGAAGGCACCGACCGGGCGGCGGTCGCGGCGGCACTGGCGGCCTCCGGCATCGAAGTCGGGTTGGCGGAACGCGGTGCGGTGGATGTACAGGCCGGGCTGTACCAGTTGCTGTTCTCACTGACCGAGCAGCGGCCGGGGATGTGAGGGCCGGATGACAGCGCTCACCATCCGTCCACTCACCCCGTCGCTCGTGGAGGCCATGGGCGCGGTCTTGCGCGGCAGCTGGGGCGCGAGTTGTTGGTGCATGCATCCCCGCTTGACCGACGCGCAGATGCGCGCGCTGCCGGGCGACGGTGCCGAGAACCAGCGGCGGCGCGCGGCGATGACGGCCCTCGCGCGGCGGCGGCGGGCGCCGGGTCTGCTGGCCTTCGAGGGCGATGAGCCGGTCGGCTGGATCGCCGTCGCCCCCCGGAGCGACTTCGCGCGCGTCGAGGCCTCGCGGGCGACACCGCGCGTCGACGACACGGCTGTCTGGGTCATCCCCTGTGTCACCGTGCGCAAGACAACGCGCGGCCGCGGTATCGCGCTCGCCTTGATCCGGGCGGCGGTGGCCTACGCCGCCGAGCACGGCGCCCCCGCCGTCGAAGCCTATCCGCGCGCCGGTGAGGGGCGCACCGGCGACGACAACGCGTATTTCGGCACCGAGCCGCTGTTCCGCCGCGCTGGCTTCCGGGTTGTCCGGGAGGATTTACCGAACCGGCCGCGCAACTGGACCCCGCGCGTGACCATGCGCATCAAGGCAACGGTGTGAGGCTCAAACCACCCCGGTTATCTGATCGCGCGGCAGATTCGGCGGCTGCGGCGCGGTGAGGGCGCGGTCGGCCGGGATCATCTCGGCGGCGAACGCCCGCCGCGCGCCCGCCAGCCCTTCGATGCGGGCGCCAAGCGCGTGCAGCCGGGGCCACTCGGCCAGCCCCGCCAGCAACGGCGCACCGGCGGGATAGAGCTGCGCCCAGCGCAGGCAGACCGCGAGGTAGATGTCCGCCACCGTCACGCTCGGCCCGATCAGGCCGCCGGTCTTCGCAAGTTGCGCCTCCATCAAGGCACCGTGGCCGCGCAGCCGCCGGGCGATGCCCCGGCGCAGGCTCGGCACCGCCGCCGCGTCGTCGAGATAGCGATCGGCGTAGAACGCCACCCGCAGATCGGCGTGCACCGTGTTCGACAGATAGAACACCCAGCGCAGCGCGGCGGCCCGGGCGGCGGGATCGTCCATCAACGGACCATCGGGGCCGAGGCGGCCGGCGCGCTCGGCCACATGCCACAGGATGGCGCCGGTCTCGAACAGCACCAGATCGCCGTCTTGCAGCACCGGGATCAATCCCTGCGGGTTCAGCGCCAGATACTCCGGCCGCTTGTGATCCCCCGCCGCCCGGTTGATCCGCACGCCCTCGAACGGCAGAGCCAAGGTTTCGAGCGCGATGCGGACGACCAGATTGGCGCTGTCCGGCGACCAGTGCAGGCGTAGGGTCATGGCAGCGTATCCACGGCGCTCAGGCGAACCGCTGCTCGAAGAACCTGGCGATCCGCTCGTTGGCGAGCTTGGGCTGCTCCCAAGCGACGAAATGGCCGGCCTTGGGGGCGATGTCGAGCTCGATGTCGGCGAAAACCTCCGCCAGGGTCGGCTGCCAATCGGCGCGCAGGATCGGGTCGTGCGCCCCCCACAGCGAATAGGCGGGGATCTGGATTTTCGCCCTCTGTTCCTGGCTGCCGCCGTCCATCGCCTTCAGCCGCCGCTCGGCGGCGACGCTGTACCAGCGAAAGCCGCCGGCCAGCCGACCGGGCTTCAGGAAATTGTCGACCCATTCCTCCAGCACATCGTCGAACGCCGAAGGGTCGCGCGCCCAGTGCGCGAGGAAATGCCGGAAATAGGCGCGGCAACTGGCGCGCGAGGCGCCGACCAGCTCCTCGGCGAGCGGCAACTGATGGAAGCTTTGGTACCAGATCTCCCGCACCTGTCCGCCCTCGACCCAGCGCCGGCCGAGGCCGAAATGCGGGCAGTCGAAAAAGAACAGCCCGGCCAGCCGGTCGGGGTGCCGTCGGGCGTAGTCCTGGGCCAGGAAGGCGCCGACGTCATGGCTCACCAGCCCGAACCGGTCGTAGCCCAGATAATCGACCAACGCTTCCAGATCGGCGACATAGTGGTCGATGTCGGCGGCCTGCTCGCCGACGCTGTCGCCGAAATTACGTAAATCCGGCGCCACCACCTCGAACCGGTCGCGCAGCACCGGCAGGTTGCGCCGCCAGATGCCGGACCATTCCGGCCAGCCGTGCAGAAACACCAGCGGCGGCCCGGCGCCCTCACGGCGGTAGGCGATCTTGATGTCTGGTAGATCGAGAAACTCCATGCCCGCCCACGTGTCTCTTTCGCCCGTGTTCATCGGGACATGGCGGGTCTCCGGTGTCAACGATGTGCGGCAACCGCCGACGCCCTTGGATGTCGATCAGCCGATCGAGCTCGTGGGTACCCGCACCTCGGGCCCGGCGCCGTTCTTCCCGTCATCGCTTGCGGGCTGGATGCTTGAGCTGACCTTTAGCTGTCCATCGGGTTGATCCGACATCCTGATGCGCCTCAGACTTTGGCGAGCCGGCCGCCATCGTTCATCGCATTCCCGCATCGCACTCCCGGGCTTACCCCGGGACCTAGAAACCGTGCCGGTCTAGGCTCCGGCTCTACGGCCGGGGATGCGGGGTGGTGGGCCAGCCCGTCGCGGGCCGTCCCAACCACCCACCGCCTTATCCACTCATTCACCCTCGGCATGGCACCCGACACGGCGCCACCCGTTGCCACGGCTTGACGGCGCGGCGTGGGGGCGGTGTGCTCTGGCTCCCGCGATCCAGCCGGATAACCCCCGGATCAGTTGACGAGACCGCACATGTTGCCCCCGGACGATTTACCCCAGGATTCCTTGCCGCCTGGCTCCCTGCCGCAAGATGATCTGCCGCCGCCGCCGGCCACGCCGCCGTTCGATCTGCTCGGCGGGGTGCGGGTGCTCGACCTGACGACCTCGATCGCCGGGCCGTACGCCACCTTGCTGCTGGCCGATTTCGGCGCCGAGGTGGTGAAACTGGAGCGGCCGGGCGGCGGCGACGATTCCCGGCATTGGGGGCCGCCGTTCCTGGCCGGGGATTCGCTCTGGTTCCTGTCGGTCAACCGCAACAAACGCTCGGTGGCGCTCGATAGCACCAGCGCGGCGGGCCGGGCGGTGTTCGAGGATCTGGTGCGGGCGGCCGACGTGGTGGTCACCAACCAGGTGCCCCGTGTGCAGGCCAAGCTGGCGATGGACCCGGCGACCCTGCACGCGCTCAAGCCGGACCTGATCGTCGCCACCGTCACCGGCTTTGGGCTGACCGGCGCCCGGCGGGACGCGCCGTGCTACGACCTGATCGCCGAGGGCTATTCCGGGGTGATGGATTTGACCGGCGAGGCCGAGGCACCGCCGCAGAAAATCGGCACCCCGGCGGCCGATCTGCTGGCCGGCCACGATCTGGCGTTGTCGGTCGCCGCCGCCTTGGTGCGCAAGGGCCGCACCGGCCAGGGAGCGGTGGTCGACGTCTCCATGGTCGAGAGCATGACCCGGTTCATGACCCCGCGGCTGGCGAGCTATCTCGGTTCCGGCGATCTGCCGCGCCGATCGGGCGCGCGGGACAGCGTGATCGCGGTCTATCAGGTGTTCGACACCGCCGACGCGCCGCTGACCCTGGGCCTGGGCAACGACGCGATCTGGCGGCGGTTCTGGGGGGCACTGGGCGAGCCGAAGCGGGGCGAGGCCGCCGAGCACGCGACCAACGCCGGCCGTCGGGTCGACCGTGCCGCCATCGTCGCCGATATCCAGGAACGACTGCTGGCTCGCCCGCGCGCCGAGTGGCTGGCGCTGTTCGAGACGCACAAGGTACCGGCCGGCCCGATCCTGCGGCTCGACGAGATCGCATCCGACCCGGCGCTGCGTGAGCGCGGGTTCCTGTACGCGATGCCGCGCGACGGCAAGCCGGCGGCGGCGCAGATCAACACCGGCGTGCACATCGACGGCGCGCCGAATTCTCCGCGCTCGGCCCCGCCCGATCTGGGCGCCGACGCGGATGCGGTATTGGCCGACTGGCTCGGCTACGATGCCGACCGCCGCCGGGCACTGCGCGATAACGGCGCGCTCGGCTGACCCGACCGAATTAAGGAGACCCGCATGGCCGCCACGACCGCCACCTTCGAGACCATCCTCTACGAGGAGGACGGCCCGATCGGTTGGATCACCCTCAATCGGCCGGAGGACGGCAACATGTTCACCCCGGTCACCTGTGTCGAGATCCGCGACTGCATCGAGGCGATCCGCCGCGAAACCCGGACCCGGGTGATCGTGCTCACCGGAGCGGGGGACAAGTTCTTCTGCATCGGCGGCCGCAAGGACGGCATGGAGGACACCACCCTCTACGCCGGCGTGCTGCCGACCCTGGAGATGTACGACGCCATCGACAAGCTGCAGAAGCCGGTGATCGCCATGGTCAATGGCTTCGCGGTCGGCGGCGGCCACGTGCTGCAGGTGGTCTGCGACCTGACCATCGCCAACG
>JABMNR010000076.1 GCA_013203465.1 Alphaproteobacteria bacterium | reverse complement strand
GTCCATCCGCACGGCCGGACCCACGAGAACATCGACGCGATGCGCGATCAACTGACGGGTATGGGCTTCAGCTATGACTGGCGGCGCGAGATCGCGACCTGCGATCCGAGCTATTACCGCCACGAACAGAAAATGTTTCTCGACTTCCTGAAAGCCGGCCTGGCCTACCGCAAGGAAAGCTGGGTCAATTGGGATCCGGTCGAGAACACGGTACTCGCCAACGAACAGGTAATCGACGGCAAGGGCTGGCGGTCCGGCGCGCCGGTCGAGAAGCGCAAGCTGAGCCAGTGGTTCCTTAAGATCACCCGCTACGCCGCAGACCTGCTGGAGGCCCTGGACGGACTGGAGCGTTGGCCCGACAAGGTCCGGTTGATGCAGCACAACTGGATCGGCCGTTCCGAGGGCGCCCGCGTCCGTTTCGAGGTCGTTGGCCGGGACGAACCGTTGGAGGTGTTCACCACCCGGCCGGACACGCTGTTCGGCGCGAGCTTTTGCGCGGTGTCGCCCAACCATCCGCTGGCGGCGGCCCTCGCCGGGTCCAACCCGGCGCTGCAGACCTTCATCGCCGAATGCAACCGGATGAGCACCAGCGAGGCCGATATCGAGACCGCCGAGAAAAAAGGCTTCGACACCGGCCTCGTCGCCAAGCATCCGTTTCGCGACGGGGTAACCTTGCCGATCCACGTGGCGAATTTCGTGCTGATGGACTACGGCACCGGCGCGATCTTCGGCTGCCCGGCGCACGATCAACGCGACCTGGATTTCGCGCGCAAATATGGTCTGCCGGTGCTGCCGGTGGTGCTGCCACCCAAAGCGGATCCGGCAACGTTCGCCATCGCGGGCGAGGCCTATGTCGGCTCCGGTTCGATCTTCAACTCGGATTTCCTTGACGGCATGGCGGTCGAGGCGGCCAAGGCCGACATTGCCCGCCGGCTGGAAAGCATAGGGTGCGGCGAGAGCGCCACCACCTGGCGGTTGCGGGATTGGGGGGTCTCGCGGCAACGCTATTGGGGCTGCCCGATCCCGATTGTCCACTGTCCGTCCTGCGGTGCCGTCCCGGTGCCCGAGGATCAGCTTCCGGTATCCTTGCCGGAGGACGTCGATTTCGACAGCCCGGGCAACCCGCTCGACCGGCACCCAAGCTGGAAGCACACCACATGCCCGTCCTGCGGTCAGAACGCCGAGCGCGAGACCGACACCTTCGACACGTTCTTCGAATCATCCTGGTATTTCGCGCGCTTCGTCGATCCCCGGTCGGACACCGCGTTCAGCCGCGAAGACGCCGGATACTGGTTGCCGGTCGATCAGTACATCGGCGGCGTCGAGCATGCCGTGCTGCACCTGCTGTACGCCCGGTTCTTCACACGGGCATTGCGGGATTGCGGCTATCTTGACATCGCCGAGCCGTTCGACGGTCTGGTCACCCAAGGCATGGTCTGCCACGAGACCTACAAGGGCCCCGACGGCAAATGGCTCTACCCGTCAGAGATCGCCCATGGCGATGGGGGCGTCGTTGTCACCGTCGACGGCGGTGCACCGGTTATCGTCGGCCGGGTCGAGAAAATGTCGAAATCCAAACGCAACACCGTGGACCCGGCGCACATCATTGATGCCTATGGCGCCGACACGGCCCGGCTGTTCATGCTGTCGGACAGTCCGCCGGAACGTGATCTTGAATGGACGGAGGCCGGGGTCGATGGCGCTTGGCGGTATCTGAACCGATTGTGGCGCGCGATCACCGAGACCGAGCTGGCGCTGGCGCCGATCGACGCGCCGAAGCCCGATACCTTGTCTCCGGCGGCGGAACAGGCCTATCGCGCCTGCCACAAGACCATCCTGTCGGTCGGGGACTCGATTGAACGGTTTCGCTTCAACAGCGCGGTTGCCCAGATTCGTGAGTTGACCAATCTGTTGTTCGCGCTCGACGGCAACGGCCCGGACGATGCCTGGGTCCGGCGTTTTGGGTGGGAGACAGCGGTGCGGCTGATCGCGCCAATGACCCCGCATATCGCCGAGGAATTGTGGAGCTATCTTGGCCACCATAACTTGCTGGCGGGTGCGCCATGGCCCGAAGCCGATCCACGCTTGGCGGAGGACGACCGAATCACCATCGCGGTGCAGATCAACGGCAAGCTGCGCGCCACGATTGAAGTCGCCAAGGACACCACCAAGGACAGTTTGATCGCGTTGGCGCTGGCCCATCCAAATGTCGTCAAGATTCTGGACGGCAACCCGCCGCGCAAGGTCATCGCGGTGCCCAATAAGATCGTTAATCTGGTCGCCTGATCGTGATGGGCCGCATTCTTGTCACGCGTTTGGCCACCGTACTGCTGCTTCTCGCCCTGGCCAATTGCGGGTTTCAGCCGCTTTATGGGGCGCGCGGCGGGGATCGAGCAACCGCGCCCACAGCGGAAATGGCCGCCGTGTCGATCGGGCAGATCTTCGATCGACCGGGCCAGCTTCTGCGCAATGCGTTGCTCGACCGCCTCAATCCAACCGGCGAGCCATCACGGCCACGCTGGCGGCTCGATCTGTCGCTGACGGAGGCGCGTTCGGACACCGTTATTCTGCGGGATTCGACCGCGACCTTCGCGAAATACTCGGTTGATGCGCGATGGGTGCTGGTCGATCTGACCACGCAAGCGCCGATCACGCGCGGTCGGGCACGGCGAACCACCAGTTTCTCCATCGTGTCGTCGGAGTTCGCCACCTTGGAGGCCGAACGAGACGCCCAGCGGCGTGCCATGACCGAGATCGCCGAGGACATCCGGCTGCGTCTAGGCTTATTTTTCCAACGATCGGACGGATGAAGGTCCCGCCGCGCGGTCTGGACGGGTTTCTCGCGTCCCCACCGACGGGTCTGCGGGCCGCGCTGATTTACGGCCCTGACATTGGCAAGGTGAAAGAGACGGCCGGGCGGCTGGCTCGAACGGTGGTCGCCGATCCATCGGACCCGTTCAACGTCGCGATGCTCGACGGAGACGAGGTTGAAGCCGATCCGGCGCGGCTGGCCGACGAAGCCGCGGCCCGGTCATTGATGGGCGGCCGGCGGTTGGTATGGGTCCGCGAGGCACGGGACCGCGCCGCGGAAGCGATCGCAACCGCCCTTGATGGCCCTGAGACCGACACCCTCGTCATCATCGAAGGCGGGGATTTGAAGACCGGCGGCGGGCTGCGCAAGTTGTTCGAGGCCAATCGGCCCGATCTTGCCGCCATTGCCTGCTATCCCGACGACGCCCGCGATCTCGCGCAGCTGGTTCGCGACACCCTTCGGAACGCCGACATCCGGGTATCGGGCGAAACCGTGCAATATCTGGCCGACCGACTCGGTGGCGACCGGCTTGCCACCCGCAATGAGCTCGACAAACTGGTGTTGTTGGCGGGGCCGGGCTCCACCCTGGATCTCGAATTGGCGATGGACGCAATCGGCGACAGCGCTGCCCTGGCGGTCGATACGCTGATCTCAGCCGCCGCCGACGGTCGGCCGGAAGGTATCCTTCCCTCTTTGGACCGCGCGTTTCGCCAAGGCGAATCGCCAATCATGATCCAACGCCTCGCACTCGGCTATTTCCAGCGGCTGCATTTGGCCGTGGTGCGAAAGAACGCCGGTCGCAATCCCGCCGACGCCGTGAAATCCCTGCGGCCGCCGGTGTTCTTCAAAGCGGTGGAGCCTTTGACGCGGCAGACCGCGCGTTGGACCTCCGAGGCGACGGCCCGTGCCCTCGCTCGGCTTGGTGAGGCGGAGATTCATTGCAAGTCAACAGGTTATCCCGCTGAAGCGGAATGCGGCCAAGCCCTGATCGACGTCGCCCGGATCGCCCGCCTACTGGAGCGCGGGCGGCGCTAAGCCGACACGGTACTGAGCAGGCACGGTACTGAGCAGACACAGCGCGTCAAAAAAAGCTCAGCCGGCCTGAGGAACCAATGGATCGTCTTGATCCTCGTCGTTCTCGTCATCTTCCGTCGCATCGTCTCCCGTGCCGCCGGGCGGGATCCCCGTCGGCGAGGAATTGTCATCGTCAAACGACCAGGCGGGGATGGAATTCTCATCGTCGATAGTCGCGGAATCTATGTCTGAATCTGCCCTGGTAGTGTCCAGATTGACGCCACCGGGAACCGCCTCGCGTCCGCCGGCCCCGGATAGCCGGGCAACCACCAAGTCGAGTTGATCCAAGTCGGCGTAGCGTACGGTCACGCTACCGGCCCCGGTTCGGGGATCGAAATCAACCGAGACCGGCAGACCGAGTTGGTCCCGCAGGGCGCGCTCCAGCGCCAGGGTATCCGCGTCCTTTTCGCTGGGCGGTTTCGCGGCACGTGGTTTGGCGTCGACCCCATCGCGAGCGCGTTGGACAAGCCGCTCGGTCTCGCGCACGTTCAGCTTGCGGGTGACGACTTCGCGCGCCAACGCCTCGGCGTTCTCGGCGCCCAACAGAGCGCGCGCATGGCCGGCCGACAATTGGCCATCGTCGAGCAAACCACGCACGTCGTCCGGCAAATTCAACAACCGCATGGTGTTGGCGATATGGCTGCGGCTCTTGCCGACGGCGCGACCAATCTCCTCCTGGGAGTGGCCGTATTCGTCGGTCAGTCGCCGATAACCCTCGGCTTCCTCCAGCGGGCCGAGATCGCGGCGCTGTATGTTCTCGACCAACGCGATTTCCATCGCGGTGCGGTCGTCGAACTCCCGCACCAGGACCGGCACCTCGTGCAGCTGTGCCAATTGCGCGGCGCGCCAACGACGTTCGCCGGCGATGATCTGATAATCCTCGCCCGTGGGATCCCGGCGCACCAGGATCGGCTGCAGAACCCCTTGCTCGCGAATGCTTTCCGCCAGTTCCTCGAGCTCGTCGCGATCGAAGCGGCGGCGCGGTTGGAACGGGCCGGGACTTAGCCGTTCGACCGGAATCGACCGGGTCTGACGCAAGCGCTCAAGCTGTGCGTGATCCTCGTCCTCGTCGCCCAGAAGGGCCGACAGCCCACGGCCGAGCTTGTTGGCGCCTCGGCGGGGGCCGCTGTCGTCGCTCATCCCGGGCGCCCGGTGCTCACGCCGCGGCGGCGAGCGCACGCTCGCGTCCCAGCACCTCACGCGCCAGATCGAGATAGGCCCGCGAGCCCATGCACGCCAAGTCGTAGACAATCACCGGCTTGCCATGGGACGGCGCCTCGGACACCCGGACGTTGCGCGGGATCATCGTGCGATACACGACATCGCCGAAATGATGACGCACATCAGCCGCCACCTGTTCCGACAGGTTGTTGCGACGATCGAACATGGTCAGCACCACGCCTTGAATCTCAAGAGTCGGGTTCAGCGATTTTTTGACCCGGTCGACCGTGCGAACCAGCTGCGACAACCCTTCCAATGCGTAGAACTCGCACTGTAATGGCACCAGCACCCCGTCCGCCGCGACCAAGGCGTTAAGGGTAAGCAAGCCAAGCGACGGCGGGCAATCGATCAAGATGTACTCGTAAGGCGAGACCGCCGCGTGCCGCACCAAAGCCTCGCGCAGACGAAACTCCCGGTGCTCCATACCCACCAGCTCGATCTCGGCCCCCGACAAATCGTGCGAGGCTGGAACCAACTGCAGCCCCGGCACCGCCGTCTCAATCGTCGCCTCGGCGATCGTCGCTTCACCAATCAGCACGGCATAGGAATCCGCCGTCCGCGCCGCGCGGGGCACCCCAAAACCCGTGGAGGCATTGCCTTGCGGGTCCAGGTCGACCACCAACACCCGTTTCTGGCAGGCGGCCATCGCCGTGGCGAGATTGACAGCGGTGGTCGTCTTGCCGACCCCGCCCTTCTGGTTCACCACCGCCAAAATACGTGGTGCCACTACCGTTTTTTCGGTCATGTCAGGCATTGGTCACACCCTCTAGTCGGAGCACGACCCCACGCGCATCCGTGAGGCTTGGAGCCTTATCTACCCGCATTTTCCAGCGCTTCCTCGCGGTAGTCAACTCCTCCTCCGCGCGTGCACCTTTCAGAAAGACGTAGAGGGTTGATTCGTCAGCGTATGGCTGTGCGTAGTGCAGCAGTGATTCCAGGGATGCCAAGGCGCGCGCGGTAATGATTCCGGCCCGAATCGGCGTCAACGCCTCAATGCGGCAAGCCTGAATGGACACCTGCGTTCCCGTCACCCGCGCCGCCTCCTGAAGGAACGCGGCTTTTCGTCGATCCGCCTCGACAAGCGTGACATCCGGCCGCCCCAGAATCGCCAGGACCAACCCCGGAAACCCGGCGCCGGAACCAAGGTCGAGCAAAGGACCGTCGCGCCCCTCCAGCAACGGCCAAAGTTGTGCCGAATCGAGAACATGGCGAGTCCAGGCCTCCGGCAGCGATTTTGGCGCCACCAGATTAATTCGCGCCTGCCACTTCGCGAGCAGGGCAAGATACGCGTCAAGGCGCGCCATTATAACGTCATCCAGGTCGAGAGCTGTGCGTACGGCCATCGCCCCCGCCGGATCGATCGTCACGCTGCCTCCCGGGCCCTTACATGCCGCAATAACGCAACCGTTGCCGCTGGAGTCATCCCTGGGAGGCGCGCCGCCTGCCCCAAGGTTCGCGGCTTAAAGCGCTTTAGAATCTCACGAATCTCCTTGGAAAGACTACCTATGGAGTCGACGTTGAGACTATGCGGTAGTGCGAGCTGTTCATCGCGACGGTAGGCGCGTATATCGGCGTCCTGCCGCGCAAGATACCCAGCATACCGCGCTTCAGTCGCGAGCTGGTCGACGATCGCGGGGGAAATCGCCGCTAATTCTGGCCAGACAGCGGCGAGACGGCCCCACGTCATCTCTGAATGGGCCAACAGATCCGCCACCGAGCGTCGTTGGCCATCCTGATTGACGGTGAAACCGAGCTTGGCTAACGCCTGAGGCGTGCCACCCAGCCTTGTCAGAGTTTCACGTGAAACATCCAACGCTTGGGATTTCATCTCATACACCGCTTGACGGGCGTGACCGACCAGACCAAAAGCGATTCCCTTGGGTGTCAACCGCTGATCAGCGTTGTCGGCACGCAAGCGCAGACGGTATTCAGCCCGTGAGGTGAACATACGATAGGGCTCCGGTGTGCCCCGGGTGATCAAATCGTCAATCAGCACACCGATATAGCCCTCGGCCCGATCGACGCCGAGGGTGTTTTGCCCTGCGCCCGCCTGGATCGCCGCGTTAGCGCCAGCGATCAAGCCCTGGGCGGCCGCTTCCTCGTAACCGGTGGTGCCGTTGATCTGACCCGCAAGGAACAAGCCGGGAATCCGCCGGGTTTCCAGGGTGGGTTCCAGCTCACGCGGATCGACGTGATCGTATTCGATGGCATAGCCATAGTCGATGATCCGCGCCGTCTCCAAGCCCGGAATCGCGGCAACGACCGCATCCTGTACGTCACGTGGCAGGGAGGTTGAAATGCCGTTGGGATACACCGTCGGATCGTCCAACCCCTCCGGTTCCAGGAAGATCTGATGGCTCGGCTTATCGGCGAAGCGAACGATCTTGTCCTCGATCGATGGGCAATAACGTGGGCCGGTGCTCGCGATCTGGCCGGAATACATCGGCGCCCGATGCAAGTTCTGGCGAATAACCGCGTGCGCCGCCTCGGTCGTGTGAGTGATGTGGCAAACGGTCTGCGGCACGGTGATCCGGTCTGTCATATAGGAGAACGGCTCCGGCGGATCATCCCCTTCCTGTACGTCCAGCCGCGACCAATTGATGGTGCGGCCGTCCAGTCGTGGTGGTGTCCCGGTCTTTAGCCGGGCGAGCGGAAATCCCGCCTCTTCCAGCCGCAGCGCCAAGCCCACCGCTGGGGCATCGCCGATTCGGCCGGCCGCGATGCGCTCCTCGCCGCGATGGATCTCACCCCGCAGGAAAGTTCCCGTGGTCAGCACCACCGCCGCCGCCGGTCGTTCACCGCCATCCGCCACCACGACCCCGGTGCACCGGCCGTCGGACAGCAGCAAATCCTCAACGGGAACAGCCTCGATGGTCAGGGTTTCATAACGAGCGAGAATGTCCTGAACCGCGGCCTTGTACAGGGCACGATCGGCCTGGGCGCGGGGCCCGCGCACGGCCGGCCCCTTGGAACGGTTGAGCATCCGGAACTGAATCCCCGCGCGGTCGATCGCACGCCCCATTACACCGTCGAGCGCATCGATCTCTCGGACCAGATGCCCTTTGCCCAACCCGCCAATCGCCGGGTTGCAGGACATCGCGCCGATAGACTCGATCTTATGGGTCAGCAACAAGGTGCGCGCGCCAAGGCGCGCCGCCGCCGCCGCCGCTTCACAGCCGGCATGACCGCCGCCGACGACAATCACATCCCAGCTTTTTGCCACCATGCTCATGCCTGGGAGATAAGGCCTTCGCATCGGTCTGTCAAAGCACGCCGCGGATCGTGATGTTTCACGTGAAACATTTCAGACGCTTCCCAGCCGGATCATTTCCCCAGACAGAATTCGGCGAAGATCGCGTCCAGAAGATCCTCGACGTCGACCCGACCCGAAACTCGACCTAACGCGCGCGCCGCCAGCCTTAGATCTTCAGCCGGAAATTCAAGTGGTGCCGCCTCGGCCAGTCCTTCGCGCGCCCGATCAATGGCATCGACGGCATCCGCCACCGCCACGCGGTGCCGTTCCCGGGTCAAGACGGGCACGGATCCCACGTCCAGGCGGTCCGCCGCCATGTTCGTGAGCTGGTCCATCAACGCCTGCATCCCTGCCCCTGTCACAAGCGAAATGCCCAACCAGGGAGACGGTGGTGGTGTGGCGTCGAGGTCGATTTTGTTCATCACCGCGACGGTATCCGCGTCAATTCGCTCCAGCATGACCGCCCGCGCATCGGCGCCTTCCGTCGCGTCGACCATCAGAATTTTCATATCGGCGTCCGCTGCCCGGCGCAACGCCCGGCGTACTCCCTCCGCTTCGATCGAATCGCCGGTTTTCCTCAGCCCGGCGGTGTCCGAAACGGTCACCGGGTAGCCGCTAAGATCAAGATGAACATCGAGGACATCCCGGGTCGTTCCCGCGGTCGTGCTCACGATAGCCACATCCCTTTTGGATAGCCAATTTAACAGGGATGACTTACCGGCATTCGGCGGCCCCAAAATAGTCATACAGAGTCCTTCCCGGAGTCGTTCCGCCCGGCGCGATCGACCCAACTCCTCACGCAGCTCGGACGCAAGCGAGGAAAGATCGTCCTCGATCTGACGAATCACCGAGTTTGGCAGTTCCTCCTCGGGAAAATCGATCCAGGCCTCCAGCCGAGCCATCGAACGAATCAATGATCCCCGCCACCCCTCAATCCGGCGCGCTAACCCGCCGTCGACTTGACGCAAAGCCTGGCGCCGCTGCGCATCCGTCTCGGCGTCCACCAGATCGAGAATCCCTTCGGCCGCCGACAGATCGAGTTTGTCGTTGAGAAACGCCCGGCGGCTGAATTCGCCCGGCTCGGCCGGTCGCACCCCCCGCATCGCGCCCAGGGCCGCCGCGACCGCCGCCGTTACCGCGCGGCCGCCATGGATGTGCAGTTCCGCCACATCCTCGCCGGTAAAACTGGCCGGGCCGGGGAACACCACGATCAGCGCCTCATCCAGCACGTCACCCGACACTGGGTCGCGCAGCGCCGCCCGGCTCATCCGGCGGGGTTCGGGCAGGCGGCCGGCCAACAACCGCACGGCATCCAGCGCCCGAGCACCGGACAGCCGGAGCACCGCGACGCCGGCCCGGCCCGACGCCGTCGCCGGCGCGAAGATCGTATCGCCGTCTTCCATGGTCAGACCCGTTCCCTCGCTATCGCTCAACCCCTAGAGTGCAATCCGAAACCCACACGGCCCTTCCCACCCATCGCACAGTGAGACCCCATGTTGTCCAACCGCTTGATCGAGGAAACCAGCCCCTACCTGCTGCAGCACAAAGACAACCCGGTCCACTGGCAGGCTTGGGGCCCGGAGACCTTGGCGCGGGCCAAGCAGGAGAACAAGCCGATCCTGCTCTCGGTTGGCTATGCCGCGTGCCATTGGTGCCATGTCATGGCCCATGAAAGTTTCGAGAACCCTGAGATCGCCGCCGTGATGAACGAGCTG
>JABMNR010000075.1 GCA_013203465.1 Alphaproteobacteria bacterium | reverse complement strand
TGGTGCCGCGCTGGCGGATGATGATGTTGCCGGGGATGACAACCTCGCCGCCGAACTTCTTCACGCCCAGACGACGGCCCGCCGAATCGCGGCCGTTACGCGAGCTACCACCGGCTTTCTTATGGGCCATGGCACAATCTCCTGGTTACGACCCGGTCGCCCGTCAGGCGCCCGTGGTAATGTCGGTCACCTTGAGCACGGTGAGCGGCTGACGATGGCCGCGCGTGCGGCGATGGTTCTTGCGGCGCTTCTTCTTGAAGATAATGATCTTCGGGCCCTTGCGCTGATCCAGCACCTCGGCCGCCACCTTGGCGCCGACGACGATGGGCGCGCCGACGGTCACACCATCTTCGGAGCCCACCATCAGAACTTGATCGAGCTCAATCGTGCTACCGGCGTCGGCCACGAGTTTCTCGACCTGTATCACGTCGCCCGAGGCGACCTTGTACTGTTTGCCGCCGGTTTTAACGACTGCGTACATCGGTTCGGTCCTGGCAAAAGAGTTTCGGCACGCCGCCTACCGGCGCGCAACGGAGGCGGCACTATACGGATGCGCGGAGGTGTGTCAACAACACGAATGCCGCCGGGAACACGCGCCGAGCTTGACGTTTGCCGCCGCCGTCGACACACGACCGCTTGCATCGCGCAGACGGTTTGACTAGGTTCGCCGCCTGTCCCGACCAGGGACCGCGGAGAGGTGCCGGAGTGGTTGAACGGGACGGTCTCGAAAACCGTTGTGGGCGTAAGCTCACCGAGGGTTCGAATCCCTCTCTCTCCGCCAATCCCTACCGCCCCAACTGTCTCCCCGCCCACTTGGGACAGCCGAAAAGCCCAGGAAACGCGGGCTTCTCCAGACAAAGCTCCTGACTGCCGCTAGCACCAGAAACGCCGTTTTGGTCTCTCTCAGCGCCGTTGTCTCCAAAGCTCCTGACTTTGCGATTTTAGTACGGAACTTTAAGCGGTTGATATTGAACGGTTATTCAATTTGCGAAATCCGTACATTTCGGATCCCTCTCGTGCCCCGAGGAGCGCCGACATCGAAATGCAACCAAGAAGTAGGGTCGTGGAACAGATGTTCGCATGGTTGAACCGACGCCGAAGCCGCAGAGGATCTCGAAAACATTACGGAACCTATGATCAAACACCGACCATGTTATTTTTTGTGTGACCGTCCGGTGAAGTCGCTCTGGCGGACAGGTCGGCCGGCCAGTTACGCTGGGGATGCGGCGTAACGCCAAGGCAGGAGTTCGTCGATGCGATTGATCTTGTGATCGGCAATGCGGCTCAACACGTCTGTTAGCCAAGCTTGCGGATTGACGCCGTTGAGCTTGGCGCTTTCGATGAGGGTGTAGGCGATCGCGGCGGATTTTCCGCCGCCTTCGGAGCCCATGAACAGATAGTTTTTACGGCCGAGGGCGACACAGCGCATTGATCGCTCCGCTGGATTATTATCGATCTCCAGAAAGCCATGGTCGAGATAGGGTCGCAGTTTTGGCAATCGGCTGAGGGCGTAGCGGATGGCCTTGGCCAGTTCCGACTTGCCGGAGATTTTGGGCAGCTGGGCGCCGAGCCAATCTTCAAGATCATCAAGCAACGGCTTTGCCTTTTCCTGCCGGATTGCCGCGCGGGCTTCGGGCGGCTGGCCCCGCGCCTCTTGCTCGATGCCATAGAGCACGGCGATGCGCTTGATTGCCTCTTCGGCGATCGCCAGCCCTTGGGATTTGAACACATCGACGAACTTGCGCCTGATATGCGCCATGCAGGGTAAGCGATTGGTGAACCCGCCCTGCCGGGTCTCGGTAAAGGGAGATAATGTCCGCTAGCGATTAATGGACATTATCGGAGTGTTTTGTGGGGAAGCGTCGCCGGCCTGTCCGCCAGAGCGACTTCACCGGACGGTCACATATGAAGCACTCTAAAAAGTCCGCTATGGAAGGAATACACCTGCGGGCGCTTCCAAAAATTACAATACAGTGAACTTTCGATGACAAATCGGCCGTGCCTGACTTCGCGACGCCGGTTTCGCCGCGAATAGTGTTGGACAACGGTCCAGCCGGCATCGTGTGTCATGAATATTTAATTGCAGCGTCACACCGGAGTCGCCGTCCGGGTGGCTAATAACCCATCGATGATTGGAAAAATCGAACCACGGGGTAGACAGGCATGGCGGCGATATCGGTCAATGGGCTTACGAAAACATTCGGAAAATCAAACAAGGCGCTGAACGGCGTTGACTTCGAAATCGGTCACGGCGAGATGGTCGCCCTGATCGGCGCGTCCGGCTCTGGCAAGTCCACACTGATCCGCCTCATCGCCGGCCTGATCGAGGCCGACCGGAAATCCGGTCCCTGCTGCATCGATGTCCTCGGTCAGACCGTGCAGAGCGGCGGTCGCGTCGATCGCGCCGCATCGCGGGTCCGCCCCGATATCGGGGTGATTTTCCAGCAGTTCAATCTCGTCGACCGCCTGAGCGTCCTCTCCAACGTGATGGTCGGCACACTCGGCCGGATTTCCCGCTGGCGCGGTTACTTCGGTATTTTTACCCGCGCCGAGAGGCTGATGGCGATGCAAGCGCTGGACCGCGTCGGCATCGCGCCGACCGCCCGTCAGCGCGCCTCCACCCTGTCCGGCGGTCAGCAACAGCGCGCGGCAATTGCCCGTGCGCTCGTACAGCAGTCCAAGGTCATGCTTGCGGATGAGCCCATTGCCTCTCTCGATCCCGCGTCATCGAAACGGGTGATGGAGACGCTGAAAACGATCAACGAGGAAGACGGCATCACGGTCGTGGTCTCGCTGCACCAGGTCGACTACGCGGTGCGGTATTGCCCGCGGACGATCGCATTGCGCGACGGACAGAAAATTTATGACGGACCCAGCTCCGCGCTGACGCCTGAATTCCTGCACGAACTGTACGGCTCGTCCAGCGACGAACTGATTCTCGGCAGCGCAACTTCCGTGTCCGGTGCCGGAAAAACGAGAGATCGCGATGACGATCACGAGGCTGCGCGCGCTGCACGACCGCCGGCCCGCACACCCGAACTTGCCGTTGCCACCGCATGACGGGGATCCCGCGCAAGCGCGCGTTCCGTGACGAAACAGCGTCAACCATCCAAACCAGGAAGATGTCTTAAGGAGACAAAGATGCTACGCAAAACGATCAAAGTAACGGCGCTCGCCGCCGCGGCCACACTGATGGCCGGCACGGCGATGGCTCAGTACAAGCCCCTCGAGGGCGATCCGAAAGTTGTGAACTTCGGTATTATCTCGACCGAGAGCACCCAGAATCTGAAAACCGCCTGGGTTCCCCTGATCGAGGACATGGAAGCCGCGATCGGCCTGCCCGTGAAGCCGTTCTTCGCACCCGACTATGCCGGCGTCATCGAGGCGATGCGTTTCGGCAAGGTGCATGTCGCCTGGTTCGGCAACAAATCCGCCATGGAAGCGGTGGATCGTGCCGGCGGCGAGGTCTTCGTTCAGGAGATCAAGGCTACCGGCGAGCAGGGCTACTATTCCCATATTCTGGTTCATGCGGATAACAACAAAATCAATTCTCTAAAGGACCTGTTCGCCACCTGTGCCGCGCGCTCGACCGATTTCGGGATCGGCGATCCCAACTCGACCTCCGGCTTTCTGGTGCCGAGCTTCTACGTCTTTGCGCAGAATGGCATCGATCCGAAAGAATGCTTCAAGACCGTTCGGAGCGCCAATCATGAGACCAACCTGATGGCCGTTGCCAACAAGCAGGTGGATGCGGCGGCGAATAACAGTGAGCAGATCGCCCGCTCCAAGCTGAACGCGCCCGGCGCCGCTAGGAACATCAAGATCATCTGGACGTCCCCGCTGATCCCGGCCGATCCGCTGGTCTATCGCCGCGATCTGAGCAAGTCGATGAAAGCAAAGATCAAGGGCTTCTTTCTCAGCTATGGCCGCCTCGGACCGGATGCCGAGAAGCAGCAGGCGGTGCTGAGCGGCCTCGGCAGCGGCGGTGGCGGGTATACGGACTCGAGCAATGCCCAGCTTATTCCGATCCGCCAGCTTGCGCTGTTCCGCGACAAGCTGAAGCTTGAGGCGGATTCGCGGATGAGCGCCGAGGACAAGGCAGCGAAAATCAGCCAGATCGAAGAAAAGCTGTCCGAACTGAAGGTTCTCGAAAAGAACCTTATGTAACGACGCTGATTCCCTGACAAAGGCCGGCCATGCGCACCAGCATCGGCCGGCCTCCTCTTTTGCACACGTCTCACCACAAACACTTCCGGAAGTATCAACGATGACCCAGCTTGCTGCGCACCCCCGGACCGTCGAACTGCCCAAATCAGATGTAAAGCGCACAACGGGAAAGCTCGTGATGTGGGCGCTCGTTGCCATCGCGCTGATGCTGTCGTGGGAAGGCGCCGACATGCGGCCGATGGCACTCTATAATGACGCGGCGAACATGGCGTCGTTTATCGACGGTTTCTTCCCGCCGGACTTCTATGACTGGCCGACTGTCGCGCGTGAAATGGTCATCACCCTGCAGATCGCGATATGGGGAACCGCCCTGTCGATCCTGTGTTCGATCCCGTTCGGGATCCTGTCATCGGAAAACATGGTGCCGTGGTGGGTCTGGCAACCGGTTCGCCGCCTGATGGATGCGTTCCGCGCGATCAATGAAATCGTTTTTGCGATGCTGTTCGTCGTCGCCGTCGGTCTCGGACCGTTCGCCGGGGTCCTCGCGCTCTGGATTCACACGACCGGTGTACTGGCGAAGCTTTTCTCGGAGGCCGTCGAGGCGATCGATCCGCATCCGGTGGAAGGAATTAAATCCACCGGCGCCGACAAGATTCAGCAGATTATCTTCGGGGTTATTCCCCAGGTGATGCCGCTGTGGATTTCCTATTCGCTGTACCGCTTCGAATCCAATGTCCGGTCGGCAACCGTGCTCGGCATTGTCGGCGCCGGCGGCATCGGCATGATCCTGTGGGAACAGATCCGCGGGTTCAATTATGCGGGTACGGCGGCGACGATGATCGTGATTGTGGTCAGTGTGACGCTGATCGATATCGTTTCGCAGCGGCTTCGGAAAATGGTGACCTGACGTCTTCGGGTGCGCCGCGGCGGGGCGATGGGCAGATAGCCAAGCTCATCGATGATGACGAGATCGACGCGGCAGAGTCGCTCCGCGAGCCGCCCGGCATGGCCGTCGCGCAACTCGGCCTCAAGGCGGTTGACCAGGTCGACGGCGTGCGCAGCCCAGCAGCATCGTAGTCCTCTCGAAGCGCTATCCCTGGCATGGCAAATCTCCTTCGCCAGCCTTGAATCACGTTCCACGAAATTTGGGAATCCCCCGTGAGTCTGAATTTTCGAACTTTGGTATAAGAACATCGAGGAGTTCCAAGGCGCTGACGCTTCGCAGATGGATTTTGTCTTTACCGTCTGTGACCGCGCCGCCAACGAAGAATGCCCCACTTGGCCGGGTCAGCCCGTTTCTGGCCATTGGGGTATGCCGGACCCTGTAAAGGCCGAAGGAACCGGCGCGGAAAAGCGGCTCGCGTTCCACCAGACCTACGGGGCGCTGCACAACCGGATCATGGCATTCTCCGCATTGTCGTTCGAGAATTTGGACCGTGGATCGCTACAAAAACGTGTCGATGAGATCGGCAAAGAACCTGCCAAACAGGAATAACCAGATATGACCACTTACGCTCTCAACGGCCTCGGCCGCATCGGCAAACTCGCCCTTCGCCCGCTCTTGGAGCGCGGCGCAAAGATCGCCTTTATCAACGACGCCGTTGGCGATGCTGCGATGCATGCGCACCTTCTGGAGTTCGATTCCATCCATGGCCGTTGGCCTGCGGCGTTTGAAGCCGACGAGGAATCAATAAGCATTGACGGCACACGCATCCCTGTCACCAACACGCGCAATCTGGAAGACCTGCCACTGGACGGCGTGGATGTGGTGATTGATTGCACCGGCGCGTTCAAGACGGAGGCCAATCTAGCCCCGTATTTTGCGGCAGGCGTAAAAAAAGTTGTCGTATCAGCACCAGTCAAGGACGGGCCAACGGCCAACATCGTCTATGGCGTCAATGATGATATCTACGACCCGGACACCCACCAGATTGTGACAGCGGCAAGCTGCACGACCAACTGCCTCGCGCCTGTGGTCAAGGTTCTGCTGGAAGGGATCGGCATCAAGCACGGCTCGATTACGACGATCCACGATGTGACCAACACGCAGACAATTGTGGACCGCCCCGCGAAGGATTTGCGCCGCGCGCGGTCTGCGCTGACCAACCTGATCCCGACCACAACTGGCTCGGCCACGGCGATCACGCTGATCTATCCTGAGTTGAAGGGCAAGTTGAACGGCCATGCGGTGCGGGTGCCGCTTTTGAATGCATCCATCACCGATTGCGTGTTTGAAATGGCGCGTGAAACGACTGTGGAAGAGGTGAACGGGTTGTTCAAAGCCGCATCCGAGGGCCCGCTGAAGGGTATCCTTGGATACGAGACCCGGCCTCTGGTCTCCTCGGACTACACCAATGATCAGCGCAGCGGCATCATTGATGCGCCGTCAACTATGGTGGTGAACGGCACCCAGCTTAAAGTCTACGCCTGGTATGACAACGAGATGGCCTATGCGCATCGCTTGGTTGACGTGGCGCTTATGGTTGGGGGCAAGCTGTGACACAGCGACCAGAACGGGCTGCGGGATTTGCCGCCTACATGGCTGTGACAGCGGCCTATTGGGCGTTCATGCTGACCGATGGTGCGCTTCGGATGCTTGTTCTGCTGCACTTCCACACACTTGGCTTTTCGCCGGTGCAACTGGCCTATCTGTTCGTCCTCTATGAAATCGCGGGCGTAATCACGAACCTGTCCGCAGGATGGATCGCGGCCCGCTTTGGACTAACATCGACGCTTTATGCGGGTCTTTCGCTACAGGTTGTGGCGCTCTTGGCGCTCACTCAGCTTAATCCGGCGTGGAGCGTCACCGCCTCTGTGGTGTTTGTTATGTTTGTGCAGGGGCTGTCCGGCGTGGCCAAGGATTTGGCTAAGATGAGTTCCAAGAGTGCTGTGAAAATCCTTGCTCCAACGACGGGCGGGGGGCTGTTCCGCTGGGTAGCCATTCTGACTGGATCAAAGAATGCAGTGAAAGGCAGCGGCTTTCTTTTGGGTGCAGTTTTGCTGGCCCTCTTTGGATTCGTTCCTTCCGTGCTAACGATGGCGGCGGTGCTGTTTATCATCCTGATCGGTGTTGTGATTGGCATGCCATCGGGCCTGCCAATGGGCCGAAAAGATGCGAAATTTACAGAAGTGTTTTCCAAGAACCGCAACATCAACTGGCTCAGCGCAGCTCGGCTGTTTCTATTTGGGGCGCGGGACGTTTGGTTCGTGGTTGGCATCCCGATCTACTTCTACGCTGTGCTGTCGGACGGCAGCACCGAGGGCAACCGTACAGCCTTCTTCATGATCGGGACGTTCATGGCCGTCTGGACGATCCTCTATGGTATTGTCCAAGGCGCGGCACCGCGTATCCTAAAGGCGGCGTCGCGGACAGATGCGGAAATTCTGGCTCTGGCAAAACGCTGGGTTGGCCTGCTGGCCATCGTGCCTGCGTTTCTTGCATGTCTGGTCTGGCTGGTCCCCGAATCCTCCAATGTACTGACCATAACGGTTGTGTTGGGCCTCTTGGGCTTCGGCGGCATCTTCGCAGTGAACTCAGCCCTACATTCGTTTCTCATCCTCAGCTTTACGGATGCAAAACGGGTTACGATGGATGTCGGCTTTTATTACATGGCCAATGCTGCGGGCCGGTTGGTTGGCACAGTCCTGTCCGGTTTCATGTACCAGATCGGTGGGCTACCACTGTGCCTCGGCACCGCCGCAGTCATGATTGGTCTCAGTTGGTTGGGAACGTCGCAACTTAAAACGTAAGCGATTGGTGAACCCGCCCTGCCGGGTCTCGGTAAAGGGAGATAATGTCCGCTAGCGATTAATGGACATTATCGGAGTGTTTTGGGGGGAAGCGTCGCCGGCCTGTCCGCCAGAGCGACTTCACCGGACG
>JABMNR010000074.1 GCA_013203465.1 Alphaproteobacteria bacterium | reverse complement strand
GGCCAACGTGTCCTACGAGCTGCGCACGCCGCTGAACGCGATCATCGGGTTCTCCGAAATTCTCGGTCAGGAATACGCCGGGCCGATGAACGACCGGCAGAAGGAATATGCCACCGCGATTCTCGGCTCGTCGAACCGGCTGGGCCGCTTGGTCAACGATATCCTTGATCTCGCCTCGATCGAGGCCGGATATCTGGAACTCGATCTGGCCGAGATGGACCCGCGCCAATTGGCGGCGGCGCTCGAGACTCTGGGGCGGGAGCGGGCACGCAGCCGGGGGATCGATTTCACCGTGGGCGTGTCCGCGGATGTGGCCTCGATCCTGGCGGATGAACGCCGCTTGACCCAAGCGCTGTACAATCTGGTCTCGAACGCCTTCGCCTTCACCCCGGAGGGCGGCAAGGTCACGGTGCGGATCGAGGATCAGGGCGACGCCCTGGTGTTTCGTGTCACCGATACCGGGATCGGCATTGAGGCCGAGGATCATGGCCGTGTGTTCGATCGGTTCGAACGGTCCGGGCGCGAGGCCGGCGCTGGCCTTGGCCTAGCCTTGGTGAAATCGCTGATCGAGCTGCATGACGGCACGGTCACCCTGACTTCCGAGCCTGATCAGGGCACCGAGGTGGTGTGCTGGATACCACGGCGTACCCCCGGATCCGCGACCGCGTCCGACGCCATGGCCGATGCGGCCGCCGCCGAGGAATGAGCCCGCACGTCTCGCACACCGTTGTTTTGCCCGATCTTGCCGCGACCGGACGGTTGGCGGCCGATCTCGCGGCGCTCGCACGTCCCGGCGAGGCGGTGCTGCTGTCCGGACCGCTCGGCGTGGGCAAGACCGCCTTCGCCCGAGCCTTTGTGCGCGCCTGGTTGGGTGATCCGGTGGCCGACGTGCCGAGCCCGACCTTCACCTTGGTGCAGCCCTATGACGGACCGCGCGAGTCGGTCTGGCACCTGGACCTCTACCGGCTTGTCGATCCGGAGGAGTTGCTCGAATTGGGAATCGAGCAAGCCCTGGCCGAGGCGGTGCTGCTGGTCGAGTGGCCGGACCGGCTGGGCCCGTGGGTTCCAGCGGATCGCCTCGACCTCGTGCTCGCGGTGTGGCAGACCGGCACGGAAGAGGCGCGAACCGCCCGGCTGGAAGGTCGCGGCGCGTGGGCCGAACGATTGCGGAACTGGATACAGGAAAAAGGAACCGCGCATGGCGGATGCTGACCGCCACACCGAGGATCGAAGGGACGCGGATCGGGAGGCGGAGATTGCTGCCTTCCTGGCCCACGTTGGGTGGGGCGATGCCGATCGGTCGGTACTGGCGCGGGACATGTCGTACCGCACCTACGACCGGCTGCGGCGCGGCGCCGAGAGTGCCGTGCTGATGAACGCACCACCGGCGTTGGAGGATGTGCGCCCGTTTCTCGACATCGCCCGGCAGCTGACGCGCCTTGGCTTGTCCGCGCCCCGCATCTTGGCGGAGGACGCGGCGGCCGGGTTGTTGCTGTTGGAGGATTTGGGCGACCGGACCTTCACCCGCGAGCTGGCCGCCGGCGTCGACGAGACGGCGCTGTATGAATTGGCCGTCGATCTGATCGCCGCGCTGCACCGCCGCGCGGCCAAACATGGGTTCACCGCCCCACCCTATGACGCCGACCGTCTGGTCGAGGAAGCCGATCGCTTCCTGCGGTGGTACGTGCCCTTGGTAACGGGTGAACGTGTGCCGGAGGCCGCCGCCGAAGCATGGCGGACGGCGTGGCGGGCTTGTGTTCCTGTCCTGACCCATGGGCCGGAAACCTTGGTGCTGCGCGATTTCCATGTCGACAACCTGATGCATCTGCCGGACCGGGAGGGGGTGGCGCGCTGTGGCCTGTTGGATTTCCAGGACGCGCTAACCGGGTCCGCCGCCTACGATCTGGTCTCGTTGCTCCAGGATTCGCGCCGCGATTTAGCACCCGGGTTGGAGGCGGCGATGCTGGACCGCTGCCTCGCCACGGCGCCGGTCGACGGCGGCGGCGCGTTTCGCCGATCCTATCACGCGCTGGGCGCCCAGCGCGGGTTGAAGGTGTTGGCCATGTTCGGCCGTCAACTCGGCTTCTTCGGACGGACCACGGCCTTGGCGCACATACCGCGGACTTGGGCCCACATCGAACGCGATGTGGCGGCGGCCGGGCTCGACCCGGTGATCGATTGGCTCGACCGACATTTCCCGCCTTCCCTGCGCCGGGTGCCTGATGCCGGTGCCCGCCTGCCTGCCTCAATCAGTCCAATTATCCCGCGGTAAGCCGATGTTGCTGTCCGGATTGAAGAAACGCGCCTCTTGGGTGCCTGACACCGCGATGGTGCTGGCCGCCGGCCGTGGCACGCGTCTGGCGCCGCTGACCGACACCACGCCGAAGCCGTTGCTGCGGGTCGGCGGGGCTGCGATCCTCGACCGCATCCTCGACAAGCTGGTCGCCGTGGGGGTCGAGCGAACCGTGGTCAACGCCCGGCATCTGGCCGACCGGATCGAGGATCATCTCGCCGGCCGAACCACGCCGGGGATCACCGTGTTGCGCGAGGATGCCGTGCTCGAAACCGGCGGCGGGGTACGCAACGCCCTGCCAGCTCTCGGTGACCGGCCGTTTTTCGTGATCAACGGCGACAGCGTCTGGCTCGACGGGCTGCGCGACAGTTTGGACCGGTTCGCCGAGGTTTGGGATGACGAGGCGATGGATATCCTGCTGCTGCTCTATCCCTTCGCCCGGGTGTTGGGCTGGCATGGCTATGGCGATTACACCATGGATCCGCTCGGCCGTTTGACCCGCCGGCGCGAAGGCCGCGTGGCGCCCTACGCCTACATGGGGGTATCGATTATTCATCCCCGGGTGTTCGGCCCTACCTCGGACGGGTCGGCGCCGGAGGGCGCGTTCTCCCTGAACCGGCTGTACGACCGGGCCGAGGAGGCGGGCCGGTTGCACGGCGCGCTGCATGACGGGCTGTGGTACCACATCTCGACGCCGCCGGATCTGGAGCGGGCCAACCAACGCTTCGCCACGGGTCATATGCCCGACGTCCCGTTCTTCTGAGCTTGCGATGAGCGCGCCACGCCTGTTCACGATCCCCATCGGCGCGGCTTTCCTCGATGTCTTGGCGGCCGGATTGTGGGACCGGGTCGGGCGCGATCCTCTTGCGCTGACGGAGGCCGAAGTCCTGCTGCCGACCCGGCGGGCGGTGCGCGCCGCCGCCGATGCCTTCCTTCGGCTCGGCGATGGGCGGCCGATGCTGCTGCCCAAACTCTCCTCGATCGCCGATGTCGAGGAGGAGGAGTTGGACTTGGCGCTGGGCCATGAGACCGGCGTGGCCGAGGCACTGGATTTGCCGCCGGCGATCCCGGCGCTGCGGCGCCAGCTGCAGTTGACCCGGCTGGTGTTCGCCTATGCCGACCGGCTGAAGGACGACGGCGTGCCGGCGCCGCGCACTCCCGAACAAGCGGTGCGGCTGGCGACCGCCTTGGGCCGGTTGATCGACCAGGTTCAGAGCGAACGCTTGGACACGACCCGGCTGTCGGCGCTGGTGCCCGAGGAGTACGCCGCCCATTGGGGGCTGACCCTGCGGTTCCTGGAGATCGTCACCCAGGCCTGGCCCGAGGTTTTGGCCGCGCAAGGCGTGGTCGACCCGGTCACCCGGCGCGACGCGCTGATGCGCGCCAAGGCCGAGGCGTGGCGCGCGCAGCCGCCGGAGGCTCCGGTGATCATCGCCGGATCGACCGGCTCGGTGCCGGCGACCGCCGAGCTGATGCGAACGGTGCTGAGCCTGCCGGGTGGGGCCATCGTGCTGCCCGGGGTCGATCTCGCGATGGATGACGACGCCTGGGCGGCGGTGGCGGACGATCCCGCCCATCCGCAGCACGGCATGCACCGCTTGTTGGACAAATTGGACACTCTCCGGGGGGCGATCGCGCCGTGGCGGGCGACCGCTGATCAAACGACCCCGGCGCGGGTGCGGCTGATCGGTGAGGCGATGCGCCCGGCCGCGACCACGGGCGCTTGGCAGGCGCTCACCCACGACCGCGACCGGCCGCCGGTCGCCGAGGCGTTCGCCGGTCTGCGGCGGATCGAGGCGGCGAGCCCGCGCGAGGAGGCGGGAGCGATCGCCCTGCTGTTGCGCGAGGTGGTGGAAACCCCGGGCCGCACCGCCGCCCTGGTCACGCCGGATCGTACGCTGGCGCGGCGGGTGGCCAGTGAGCTGACCCGGTGGGATCTGACGGTCGATGATTCCGGCGGCACCCCGCTCGCCCACAGCGCGCCGGCCACGCTGTTGCGTCTGCTGGCCGAGGCGGCGGTCGAACAGGCGGCGCCGGTGCCGCTGTTGGCGCTGCTCAAGCATCGGCTGACGGCCGGGGGCATGACGGTCGGGGCGTTTCGCCGCCAGATCCGGCGGCTTGAACGCGAGGTGTTGCGCGGCCCGCGCCCGGCGTCGGGTTTCGCGGGGTTGCGCACGGCGGTCGAGCGGTCCGGGATGGCCGAGGCGGAGCGCGCCGGCCTGCTGGTCTGGCTTGAGGATCTGTCCACACGCCTTGACCCGGTGTTCGCGGCGGTGGCGTGCGACCGGGTGACGGTGGATGAGATGGCCAAGGTCCATCTGGCCGCCGCCGAGGCCTTGGCCGCGACCGATACCAAACCCGGGGCCGCGATCCTCTGGCGGGGTGAAGCGGGTACGGCGCTGGCCCGGCTGTTCGACGCGCTGCGCGACGCCGCGGACGATCTGGGGCCGATCCGTGGGCGGGAATGGCCGGGTCTGTTCGAGGCCTTGCTTGAGGGCCGGGTGGTGCATCCCAGCGTCGACCCGCACCCGCGCATTCACATCCTCGGCGCCCTGGAGGCGCGGTTGCAGCGGTTCGACCGGGTGATCCTCGGCGGCCTGAACGAGGATACCTGGCCGGCCGATCCGGCGCCGGACCCGTGGATGAGCCGGCCGATGCGGCAGGATTTCGGCCTGCCGCCGGCGGAACGGCGGATCGGGCTCTCGGCCCATGACGTGGTCATGGCCATGGGAGCGCCGGAGGTGGTCCTGACCCGGGCGTTGCGGGTCGACGGCACGCCGACGGTACCGTCACGCTGGCTGGCGCGGCTGGAGACCGTGGCCCGCGCCTTGGGTGACGCGACGGCGTTCGCCCCGTGGCGGGCGCCGCTCGATTGGTATGCCGCCCTCGACCATCCGGTGCGTCTGGAGCCGGGGCGACCGCCGGCACCGTGCCCGCCGGTCGCGGCACGCCCGCGACAGCTTTCGGTGACCCGGATCGAAACCTGGCTGCGCGACCCGTACTCGATTTACGCCGCCCGCATCCTGACGCTGGATAGGCTGGAGGAGCTGGACGCTCCGCCCGACGCCGCCGACCGGGGTCAAGCGATCCATGCCGCCCTCGACGCCTTCGTGCGGCAATACCCGCGCGATCTGCCGCCGGATGCGCTCGACCGGTTGCTGACGATCGGGCAAGCGGCCTTCGAGGCGCACATGGATCGGCCCGGGGTGGCAGCGTTCTGGTGGCCGCGGTTCGAGCGGGTCGCCCGGTGGTTCATCGCGACCGAGCGGGAACGCCGCCCCGCGCTGAGCGTCGTTCACACCGAACAACGGGGACGCCTGGTCGTGGACGGTCCGGCGGGGCCGTTCACGCTGACCGGCGTGGCCGACCGGATCGAGCGGTCGGCCACGGGCGGCTGGGCGATCGCCGACTACAAGACCGGCTCGCAGCCCTCAAAGAAGGATCTGGAAACCGGCAGGGCGCCGCAACTGCCGCTGGAGGCGTTGATGTTGGCGCGCGGCGGGTTCGAGGGATTGTCGCCGGCGGCGGTCGAGGCGCTGGCCTATTGGCGGGTCGGCGGCGGCAATCCGCCGGGCAGGATCGAGGCGGTCAAGACCGATGTCGCCACCTTGATCGACGAGGCCGAGGCCGGGCTGCGACGGCTGATCGAGGCCTTTGACGACCCGGCCACCCCCTACCACGCCATTCCCGACGGCCGTCGGGCGCCGCGCTTCAACGACTACGACCATCTGGCGCGGGTCGGCGAGTGGGCCGGCGAAGCGGAGGAGGGCTGACCATGGCGACAGCCTTCCCGACCCAGCCCGGTGACGAGGCGTCCCTGAGACAGCGTGAGGCGGCGGACCCGGCCGCCTCGGTCTGGGTCGCGGCGTCGGCCGGATCGGGCAAGACCAAGGTGTTGACCGACCGGCTGTTGAACCTGCTGTTGGCTGGGTCGCGGCCGGAGCGGTTGCTGTGCCTGACCTTCACCAAGGCGGCGGCGGCCGAGATGGCGACCCGGTTGTCGGAGAAGCTTTCGTCCTGGACGGTGATGCCGGAAGAGGGGTTGCTGGCCGAGTTGCGGGCGCTCGGGGACCGCGAGCCGTCACAGGACCGTCTGCTGAAGGCCCGCCGTCTGTTCGCCGAGGTGCTGGACGCCCCGGGCGGGCTCAAGATCCAGACCATTCACGCCTTCGCGCAATCGCTGCTCGGCCGATTTCCGCTGGAGGCCGGGGTGCCGCCGAATTTCCATCTGGCCGATGAACGCGCCGCCGAGGTGCTGCTGGCCGAGGCCGAGCGCCGGGTGCTGGATGCCGCCGGTGCCGGGCTCGATCCGGTGGTGACCGCCGCACTGTCGCTGGTCACCGCCCGTGTCGATCAGACCCGGTTCCGCGAGCTGCTGCGCGCGGTCTTGTCGCGGCGCGCGCGGCTCGCCGCCTTGTTCGCCGAGAGCGGCGGGGTCGATGCCGCCGTCGGCCGGGTGTACGCCGCCCTTGGTGCCGATCGATCGGCGACGGATGCCGATCTGCTGGCGGTGGCAGGCGGCGAGACGGCGTTCGACCGCGCGGCGCTGAGGCACATGGCCGAGGCGCTGAGCCGTGGTGCAAAGACCGACCAAGGTCGTTCGGGGATCATGCTCGATTGGCTGTCGGCGCCGGACAGCGAAGGCCGGGCGTTACACTGGGAGGCGTACCGGGGCGTTTATCTGACGGCCGAGGGCGGTGTCCGCAAGACGTTGGCGAGCAAGGGTGCCCGTGAGCATAACCCGGCGATCGACGCGTTGATGGCGCGCGAGGCGGAGCGGGTGTGGCAGGTCGAGGAGGCCCGCCGGGCGGCCGCGACGGCGGAGCGTACCGGAGCGCTGCTGGTGCTCGCGGCGGCGGTGATCGAGGCCTACGAGAATGAGAAGGTTCACCGCGCGGCGCTCGATTACGACGATCTGGTGCGGCGGGCGCGCGACCTTCTCGACCGGCCCGGGGTAGCGGCCTGGGTGCTGTTCAAGCTGGATGGCGGGCTCGACCACATCCTGATCGATGAGGCCCAGGACACCAGCCCGGCGCAATGGGAGATCGTCCGGGCACTGGCGGAAGAATTCTTCGCCGGGTTCGGGGCCCGCGCGGCGCGCGATCCGGGGATCACCCGGACCATCTTCGCGGTGGGCGACGTCAAACAGTCGATCTATAGCTTTCAGGGCGCCGATCCCGCCGGCTTCACCACCGCGCGCGACCATTTCGCCGAGCGGGTGCTGGCGGCCGAGCAGCGGTTTCAACGAATTCCCTTGCAGGTCTCGTTTCGCTCGACCGGGGCGGTGCTGGCGGCGGTCGACGCGGTGTTCGCCCAAGCCGAGGCGCGTGACGGCGTCGCCGAGGATGATTTTCCGATCGAACACCGGGCGTTCCGTGACGGTCAGGCCGGCCGGGTCGAAGTCTGGCCCACCCTGGTGCCGGCCGATGCCGAGGACGGCACGCTCTGGTCGCCGCCGCTGCAACGGGTTGATGGTGACGAACCACGCCGCCGTCTCGCTCAGCTTCTGGCCGAACGCATTCAACGCTGGATTCTAGACAAGGATAGGCTGCCGGCGCGCAACCGGCCGATCCGGGCCGGCGACGTGATGATCCTGGTGCAGCGGCGCGGCGCCTTCGTCGGCGAGGTGGTGGCGGCGTTGAAGACATGCGGCGTACCGGTCGCCGGGGTCGATCGCATGGCGCTGACCGAGCCGATGGCGGTTCGCGATCTGATCGCGCTGGGCCAGGCGATCCTGCTGCCCAACGACGACCTGACCTTGGCGACCGTGTTGAAAAGTCCATTGATCGGGCTGTCCGAGGAGGATCTGTACGATCTGTGCCACGACCGGCGCGAGCCCCGTGTCTGGCACGAGTTGCGCCGCCGAGCCGGCGAGACCGGGCCGCTGGCCAATGCCGACCGCCGGTTCCTGGAGTGGGTCGGCCTCGCCGACCGGTTGCCGCCGCACGAGTTCTACCAACGGGTTCTGGCGCGCGGCGGCCGTGAACGGCTGGTGGCGCGCCTGGGCCCCGAAGCGGAAGACGCGATCGACGAATTCCTGGCCCAGACGCTGGCCTATGAGCGGGATCACGCTCCCTCGCTTCAGGGCTTTCTGCACTGGCTGGCGGCAAGCGCGTTCGTGGTCAAGCGCGAGCTGGAAGGCGGGTCGGTCGATCAGGTGCGGGTGATGACCGTGCACGGCGCCAAGGGCCTGCAGGCGCCGATCGTCATCCTGCCGGACACGCTGCGGGTGCCGCGGCTGCAGGATCAGGTACTGTGGCATCGTGACGCCGCGGGGATCGAGGTGCCGTTGTGGACCGGCGCCGACGCCGGGGCCGACCGGGTATCGGCCGCCGCGCGGGCCGTCGCCAAGGCGCGGCAGCTGGAGGAATACCGCCGCCTGCTCTACGTCGCCATGACCCGGGCCGAGGACCGCCTGATCGTCTGCGGCTGGGACGGCCGCCGTGCCGCCACCGTCGGCAACTGGTACGGGCTGATCCGTGACGGGCTGGCCGGGCTGGCGACACCGATGGCGATCCCAGGCCTGACCACCGGAGGGGACGCCCACGGATTGGTGTTCGAGAGCCGGCAAACGGCGACACCGCCGTCCGCCGAGGCGGCCGGGGCGTCTGGTGATCTCGACCCCCTGCCGGAATGGGCGCTGCGGCCGCCGCGCGAGGCCGAGCCCCGGCCGCCAAGCCCGCTGGCCCCGACACCGCCCACCGGGGAGGAACCGGCCGTGCGCTCGCCGCTCGACGCCGATGACGGGCGCCGGTTCAAGCGCGGCTCGCTGCTGCACCGGTTGTTGCAGATGCTGCCCGAGCTTCCGGCCGAGCGGCGGGCGGAGGCGGGGCGCCGGTTCCTGGCCCGACCGATCCACGCGGTCGGCGCCGCGGACGCCGAGGAATGGTTGGCCGAGGCTTTGGCGGTGCTCGACGACCCGGCTTTCGCGCCGATGTTCGCCGCCGGATCGCGCGCCGAGGTGCCGATCGTCGGCGTGGTGTCCGGTCCCGACGGCCCGGAGGTCGTTTCACGCCGGATCGACCGCATGGCGGTGACCGACGAAGCGGTGTTAGTGGTTGATTTTAAAACGAACAGACCGCCACCTCGGTCGATTGATGCCGTTCCGGACATATACCTGCGGCAGATGGCCACCTATCGCACGCTGCTCGCCGGCCTCTACCCGGATCGCCCGGTACGCGCGGCCTTGCTGTGGACCGACGGCCCCCGTCTGATGGCACTGCCCGAGGACGTGTTGGTCGCGCGGGGCGGGCAAATCCACTCGGGTTCTTGACCGGCCAGGGAGGCGTCCATAAGTTTGGCGGGTTGCATCGAGGAAAGGATGACACGATGACGACGGTTCCGGTTTCCGACAGCAATTTCGACACCGACGTGCTGAAGTCCGACAAGCCGGTGGTGGTCGATTTCTGGGCCGAGTGGTGTGGCCCGTGCAAAATGATCGGCCCGGCCCTGGAGGAGATTGCCGGCGAGCTGGCTGGTCAAGTCACCGTCGTCAAGCTCAACATCGATGACAATCCGAAAACCCCCGCCGCTTATGGGGTCCGGGGCATTCCGACCCTGATGCTGTTCAAGGACGGTCAGGTGACCGCGACCAAGATCGGTGCCTTGCCGAAGAACGATCTGAAGGCCTGGATCGAATCCTCGATCTGACGAAGACTGCGTGTGTGTCCTTCACGGCCCCGTCTCGGCGGGGCCGTCTTGTTGCCGGCGTCCGTTTCAGCCGTTGTCGGCCAGCACCGCGCCCGCCAGATAGAGCGACCCGGCGATCAGCACCCGTCCGCCTGGCTCGGCCCCGGCGATCGCCCGCCCAATCCCCTCATCCAGGCTGGTAACGGTCACCGCGTCCAACCCGGCTCGATGCGCGGCGGCGGCGGTTTCCTCGGCGGTCAAGGTGGCGGTTTCGTTCGGAATGGTCACCGTCGACAGGCTGGCGATCCGCCCCTTGAAATGGGCGAGATAGTCGGTCGGGTTCTTGGTGTTGAGCATCCCGAGGATCACATGGACCGGGGCGGTCGGATCGTCGCGGCGCCAGCGATCGACATGAGCGGCGATGGCCCGGCCGGCGTCTTCATTGTGCCCGCCGTCGAGCCAGAGCGTCCAACCCTTCGGCAACAGCGCGACCAACGGCCCGCGGGTCAGCCTTTGCAGCCGCGCCGGCCACTCCGCATGCGTCAAACCGTCGGCCCGCTGTCGGGGATCGGTCGGCAGCGTCGCCGCGACCGTGCGCGCCACGGCGACGGCGGTGGCCGCGTTGACGATCTGATGCGCACCCGCCAGGGCCGGGGGCGGCAACGTTTCCACCGCCCCGCCCATCTCGAACCGCAGGCCGTCACCCGCGGAGCACGCGGTGAAGTCGCGGCCCCACAGCACGGTGGGCGCGCCGATCTCGGCGGCCCGCGCCTCGATCACCGCCAAGGCTTCGGGTTTTTGCGGGCCGATGATCGCCGGCACGGCTGGCTTGAGGATGCCCGCCTTCTCGAAGGCGATGGCCGCCAATGTCGTGCCCAGATACTGGAGGTGATCCATCGACACCGGCGTGATCACGGTGGCGACCGGTGGTGGCGTCACGTTGGTGGCGTCGAACCGCCCGCCCAACCCGACCTCCAGCAGCAACACATCGGCCGAGGTCCGCGCGAACGCCAGCAGGCCGGCGGCGGTGGTGATTTCGAACAACGTGATGGGTTGGTCGGCATTGGCGGCCTCGCATTCCGCCAGGATGGCGGCGAACGGCGCGTCCTCGATCAGCGTGCCGGCCAGACGGATACGCTCGTTGAACCGGACCAGATGCGGCGAGGTGTAGGCATGCACACGGTGACCGGCGGCCTCGAACATCGCCCGCAGGAACGCGATCGTCGAGCCCTTGCCGTTGGTGCCGGCGACATGGACGATCGGCGGCAGAGCCCGCTCCGGATGCCCGAGGGCGGCGAGAAGGCGTTCCATCCGGCCCAGCGACAGATCGATGATCTTCGGATGCAGGGTCTGCAGCCGGGCGAGGATCTGATCGGGCTGGTGAATGGCGACGATGGAAGTGCACTCCAAACGGGACGTCCCGTCGATCTCAGCCCGACGGGCTCGCGCCGTCCGTTTCCGTCACGTCGGCTGGTGTCGTCCCTGGGTCATTCCGGGGTGCGATGACCAGCTCCGGCTGCGGCAGCGCCACGATCTTGGCGATCGGTCCGGGTGCCATCAGCAGGCCGAGAATACGGCCCAGCGTCTGCTTGAGGTCGCGCCGGGGCACCACCGCGTCGACCATGCCATGCTCGCGCAGGTATTCGGCCTTCTGGAAGCCGTCCGGCAACTGCTCGCGGATGGTTTCCTGGATCACCCGCTGTCCGGCGAAACCGATGATCGCGCCAGGTTCGGCCAGATGGATATCGCCAAGCATGGCGAAGGACGCGGTAACCCCGCCGGTGGTCGGGTCGGTCAGCACGACGATGTAGGGCAGCCCCTTGTCCTTGACCTTGTCGACGGCGGCGACTGAGCGCGGCATCTGCATCAAGGACAGAATGCCTTCCTGCATGCGGGCGCCGCCGGAGGAGGGGAACGCGATCAGCGCGGCGTTCTGTGTCTCGGCCAGCTTGGCGGCGCGGACCAGTCCCTCGCCCACGGCCGAGCCCATGGAGCCGCCCATGAACGCGAAATCGAATACCGCGACGACGGCGGGCGAGCCGCCAATGGTGCCGTGCGCCACCACGATGGCGTCTTGCCGGCCGGTCTTGGCCTGCGCCTCGCGCAGCCGGTCGGTGTAGCGCTTGCGGTCGCGGAACTTCAGCGGATCGAGCGCGGTCTTGGCGATCTCGATGGTCTGATACTGGCCGTCATCGAACAAGATCGCCAACCGCTCGATCGGGCCCATGCGCATGTGATGATCGCACTCCGGGCAGACCTTCAGGTTCTGCTCCAGATCGCGGTGAAAGATCATCTGCCCGCAGGCCGGGCATTTGTGCCAGAGATTGTCCGGCATTTCGCGCCCGACCAGCGCCTGAATCTTCGGCAGGACCGAGTTGGTGATCCAGTTCATCGCCGTCTCCCGTTATCCCTCGGCCGTTTCAGCCTCGGGCGCCGCGCACGCCGTCGGCCAGGGTCTTCACGAAGGCCAAAGTTCGGCCGACCGTATCTTCGGTCGCCCGACCCTGGTCATCAAGCGAGTCCTTGATAATGTTGACCACGGCCGAACCAACGATCGCCGCGTCGGCGATCCGGACCACCTCGGCGGCTTGGCCGGGTGTCCGGATTCCAAAGCCGACCGCGACCGGCAGTTCGGTGTGGCGTTTCAACCGCGCGACCGCCTTGCTTACCATGTCCGTCGGCACCGCGGCGGTACCGGTAATGCCGGTGATCGACACGTAGTAGACGAACCCGGCGGTGTTGGTCAGCACCTTGGGCAGACGTTGGTCGTCGGTGGTCGGCGTGGCCAGCCGTACGAACCCGAGATTGCGTTTCAGCGCCGGGATGCACAGCTCGGCGTCTTCCTCCGGCGGCAGGTCGACGATAATCAAGCCGTCGGCGCCGGCACCCAGCGCATCCTCGATGAAGCGGTCGACCCCGTAGCTGTAGATCGGGTTGAAGTAGCCCATCAGAATGATCGGCGTGGCGCTATCGCCTGTGCGGAACACGCGGACCATGTTCAGGGTCTTGGCCAGGGTCATGCCGGCCTTCAGCGCCCGCTGGCTGGATTCCTGGACCGCCGGACCATCGGCCATCGGGTCGGTGAACGGCATGCCGAACTCGACCATATCGGCGCCGGCGCCGGGCAGGCCTTGCAGGATGGCCGCCGAGGCCGTCGGGTCCGGGTCGCCGGCGGTGATGAACACCCCCAGGCCACCACGTCCCTCGGCCTTCATGGCGGCGAACCGCGCGTCGATCCGGTCGATGCCCGCGACGCCGCCGCTCATGCCAGCAACCCCATGGCTTCAAGCTTGGGCAGCACCGCACCCAGATCCTTGTCGCCCCGGCCGCACAGGTTCATCACCACGATCTGGTCCTTCGGCCGGTCGCCGATGAAGGTGCCGACATGCGCCAGGGCGTGGGCCGGCTCCAGCGCCGGAATGATACCCTCCTGGCGCGAGCACAAGGCGAACGCCCGCAACGCGTCCTCATCGTTGGCGGCGACGTAGTTGACCCGGCCCAGCTCATGCAGCCAGGAATGCTCCGGGCCGATACCGGGATAGTCGAGACCGGCCGAGATCGAATGCGCCTCGGTGATCTGGCCATCGTCATCCTGCAACAGATAGGTGCGGTTGCCGTGCAGCACGCCGGGCCGGCCGCCGTTCAGCGAGGCGGCGTGCTTGTCGGTGTCGAGCCCGAGGCCGCCGGCCTCAACGCCGATCAGCTCGACGTCGGTGTCGTCGAGGAACGGATGGAACAGCCCCATGGCGTTCGATCCGCCGCCGATGCAGGCGACCAGCGTATCCGGCAACCGACCCTCGGCCGCCATCATCTGCTGCTTGGTCTCGTTGCCGATCACCGCCTGGAAGTCGCGCACCATCGCCGGGTAGGGATGCGGTCCGGCCACGGTGCCGATGATGTAGAAATGCGTTTCCGCCTTGGAGACCCAATAGCGCAGGGCCTCGTTCATGGCGTCCTTCAGGGTCGACGAGCCCGAGGTCACCGAGTGGACCTTGGCGCCCAACAGACGCATGCGGTCGACGTTCGGCATCTGGCGCTCGACGTCCTCCGCGCCCATGAAGACCTCGCACTCCATGCCGAACAGCGCGCAGGCGGTGGCGGTGGCGACCCCGTGCTGACCGGCGCCGGTCTCGGCGATGAT
>JABMNR010000073.1 GCA_013203465.1 Alphaproteobacteria bacterium | reverse complement strand
GGGATGCGAAGGGGGGCCGGGGATGCGAAGGGGGGCCGGGGATGCGGGAAGAGGACCTCCCATGGCTCTCATGCCTCCGCCGTCACCGCGCGGATAGCGGCGATCGCGGTTTCGATATCGCGGTCGTCGACATCCAGATGGGTCACCGCGCGCAGGCTGGAGGCCGACATCGCGCCGATGCGGACCTGATGCTCGGCCATCAGGCGGCGGGAGAATTCCGGGCCGTCCACCCCGGTGCCCGAGACGTCGAAATACACCATGTTGGTGTCGACCCGGTTGGCGTCGACGGCGATGTCCCGAAGGTCGGCGATGCCGTCGGCGAGGCGCTTGGCGCGGGTGTGGTCGTCGGCCAGACGGTCGACATGGTGTTCCAGCGCGTAGACCCCGGCCGCCGCGACGATCCCGGCCTGCCGCATGGCACCGCCGAACTGGTGCTTGAAGCGCCACGCCTCCTCGATGAACGCGGCCGACCCCGCCAGCACCCCGCCGATCGGGCAACCCAACCCCTTCGACAGGTCGATCCACGCCGAATCCACCTCAGCCGCGAACCGCGCCGCCGAGATGCCGCTAGCGACCACCGCGTTCAGCAGCCGGGCGCCGTCCATGTGGACGCGCATGCCGTGCGCCCGGGCGACCGCCGCCACATCCGCCACCTGTTCCAGCGGCCAGATCGCCCCGCCACCGAGATTGGCGGTGTTCTCGATCGAGACCAGCTTTTGCCGCGGCGCGTGCCGGGTCTTGGGCCGGATCACCGCCTCGACCTGCGCACCGGTGAAGATGCCGCGATCGCCGGACACCGGGCGGGTCATCACCCCGGCCAGCGCCCCCGGTCCGCCGGTTTCGAAATGCAGGGCGTGGCTGGTGGCGTCCAGGATGATTTCGTCGCCATGATCGCACCACACCCGGTAGGCGATCTCGTTGCACATCGTCCCCGAAGGCAAGAACAGCGCCATCTCCTTGCCCAACAGCTCGGCGACCATGGCCTGCAGCCGGTTGACCGTCGGATCCTCGCCGGCCTGCTCGTTGCCGACCTCGGCCTCGGCGATCGCCCGGCGCATGCCGTCGGTCGGGCGGCTGACGGTATCGGAATAGAGATCGACCCGGGGCCGGGCGATCGAGGTGGTAGCGGTCGGCGCGGCCATGGCGGGAACTCCTGTTTCGTTCTCGGCTTTAGGTCTCGGCTTTAGATCTCGGCGATCTCGTCGCCGGGGGAACGATAGCCGAGGTCGGCATGAAAGCGCAGCAGATAGCCATCCGGGTCCCGCAGCCAAATCTCCCGCTGGCCGCACTCCAAATCGCGGACCCGGCGCCAGACATCGGTCGGCCCCTTCAGGATCGCGTGCCCCCGTTCCGCCAGCCGGTCCACCATCGCGTCCACGTCCGGTGCCGCTATCTGCAGATGGCTGCCGACGCCGAACGGCGGGGTTTGCGGACCCAGAATCTTGACGACCGTCAGATCATCCCGGTTCTGCACCAGCATGATCTGCACCCTGTCGAGGTTCAGATACGCGAACCCCTCTTCCGGCCGGTCGAACAACACCATGAAGCCCAGCCCCTCGGTATAGAAGCGTCGGCTGGCGGCGATGTCCGACACCACGAATTCCGGCACCAGCGGCGCCCAGTCGATATCGCGTGGATCGTTGTCATTCATGGTATGATCCTGGGGTTGCGATCTTCATTTGGAGTTCACACTTTAAAATCAGAAGCTCATTTCCGGGAACTCCTCATGTCCGCTAACCGCGCCCTGACGCGCTCACGCCGCATCCCGTTCAATCTCTCGGCACCGGAGAACGACCGGCTCGCGATGCATATCGTGTACGCGCTGTACGCCGCCAGCCTGATCCTGCAAATCCCCTCGATGCTCGGTGTGATCCTGGCCTACCTGAAGCGTGAGGACGTGGAGGGTACGTATCTTTGGTCCCACGTCCGGTGGCAAATCCGCACCTTCTGGATTTGGCTGTTCATGATGCTGATCGGCTGGGCCGGCACCATCTTGCTGTTCGGCTGGTTGATCATGGGTTTGGCCCAGCTCTGGCTGCTCTACCGCATTCTCAAGGGCTGGCTGACGCTGTCCGACGGCCGATCGATCAATCAGCCGGGACGGTTTTTCTAATCGTTCGTGGCGTGCGGGCGAGCGCCACCGATGCGGCACTCCATTCTAAGACGGCTCAGGCCTAAGACGGCTCGGGCCTAAGACGGCTCAAGCTGGCGCGGGTGGGACATTTTTCATGGGCGGCTGGCTCTTCCGGGTTGCATGCCTTATATTGGTTTCAAATGAAACCATCGACTGGAGACGACCATGCCCGTCGAGATACATCGCGACACCGCGGCTCAGAGGGCCGATTTCACCATCGACCAGAACTGGGAGGCCTACACGCCGGAGGAACACGCCACCTGGCGCACCCTGTTCACCCGGCAGGTGCCGCTGCTGAAGGACCGGGTGGTGCCGATGTTCCTGGAGCATGTCGATGGCTTGACCATGGGCGGCACGGGTATTCCGGATTTCCGCCGGCTGAACGAGGTGCTGCGGGCCGCCACCGGTTGGACCGTGGTGGCGGTCGCCGGGCTGGTGCCGGACGCGGTGTTCTTCGAGCACCTGGCCAGCCGGCGGTTCCCGTCGACCTGCTTCATCCGCTCACTCGACGAGCTGGACTATCTGGAAGAGCCGGACATCTTCCACGACACCTTCGGCCACGTGCCGCTGCTGCTTGACCCGGTCTACGCCGACTACATGCAGGAGTACGGCAAGGGCGGGCTGAAGGCGCAGGGTCAGGGCGCGTTGACGCGGCTGGCCCGGCTGTACTGGTACACGGTCGAGTTCGGGCTGACCCGCACGCCGGACGGCCTGCGGATTTTCGGTGCCGGAATCGCGTCGTCAAAGGGTGAGACGGTGTTCGCGCTCGACGACCCATCGCCCAACCGGATCGCCTTCGACCTGGATCGGGTGATGCGCACCGACTATCGGATCGACGACTATCAAGAGACTTATTTCGTGATCGACGGCTTCGAGGCCCTACGCCGCGCGACCGAACCGGATTTCACGCCGGTCTACGCGCGGCTGGAGGGTCAGCCGGACATCGCCCCCGGCGCGATCACCGGCGGCGACACCGTGCTGCACCGAGGCACCGGTGCCTACCACGCGGGAAAGGTATCAGCGGCTGGCTGATCGACCAGATGCTTGAGTCAGGGAACTCCGCCTTCCGTAACACTCGGTTGGGGCTTCTCTTTCGAGGGCGCGAAATCAGGGAGCAATATAAACCCGGACATCCCACGTCACCTATTTCCGTGGGGATGCCGCCTTTGCCTCGCCGGACATCTATGAGTTTCCCGAAGTCGAGGGTTTTCTCTACGCGATCCGGTTGCCGAAGAACCAGGTTCCTCAGGACAGCATCGCCCACCTGCTGACACGACCCGTTGGCCGTCCGCCGAACCATGTGCGGCGCTACTACGCCAACTTCAACTATCAAGCCGGAAGCTGGGACAGGAAGCGTCGGATCGTCGCCAAAGTCGAGTGGCATCCCGGCGACTTGTATCCCCGCGTCGGCTTCATTGTCACCAACCTGAGCCGGCCAGCCGAGCGGGTGGTGACCTTCTACAATCAGCGGGGCAAAGCGGAGCAGTACATCAAGGAAGGCAAGAACGCGATCAAATGGACCCGGCGGTCTTGCCCCAGGTTCCGCGACAACGCCGTGCGGCTGCAGCTTCACGCCCTGGCGTACAACCTCGCCAACTTCATGCGGACGCTGGCCTTGCCCGACGCCGTGAGGTACTGGTCGCTAACGACACTCAGGGACAGGCTGATCAAGATCGGCGGCAAGACCGTCCTGCACGGACGCTACGTCACCCTCCAGATGGCGGAG
>JABMNR010000002.1 GCA_013203465.1 Alphaproteobacteria bacterium | reverse complement strand
TTCGGATGGATGATCCGATGGCGGCGCCTCGTGCGCGACTACGAGAGCCGCATCGACGTCTCCGAGGCGATGATCCTCGCCGCAATGGGCGGCAATCTCCTACGCAGAAACGCTCACCCCTGAATTTCCAAACGGACTCTCAGCGCGCCGCTGCACACAGTGATGAAGAGAAGTATTTAGCTTGATCTGTTATGTAATATTTTTCAAAAATTGGGTGGAACACCATTACTTTCTGATATTATTTTATCAATGTTACTTTTAATGCTATCACTGTACTCGGAACGTAAAAATTCAATAAACGGCCCAGAGTTTTCTATACTCTCCGCTAAATTAGCTGCTTTACTAATATCCTTTAAACTCGTCAAAGGAGAAATTAAACTTACAAAATAAGAGCTTTCGTTCATTGATTTTTCAAACGCAAACAATTCGCTATCGGGTTTAAATTTTGCATTAGTCGCAGTAATAGGTTCTCTATTAAGGTTTCTAAATTTTCTTATTTGCACAATTACAGAGTTATATTTCATCCCCAGTAAAGTTAAATCTATTTCAATTTTATTGGCAATTTCGTTAAATTGTCCCGTTGGATTCAATATTACATATTTCATAATTTCTATTACTTTTTTTTTGTCCGTTTCATTTATTTTATTAAAATTATCTTTATTTATCTCAAATAACGACAATAATCCATCAGTATGATTTTCACTTAATGTTGTGCCGTTAAATGAAGAATTTCCAGAGTTAATGTATTCTCTTCTTTTTTTTGCTAAAGAACTTGTGACATTGGTTGATCCAGTAATTAAAACTTCCATAATTAATAAAAAACCAGCATATAAATTTGATAAACTTACAGCTATTTTTGTTCCTTTTTTTAACCCTTCTATCAATTTTGAATAATCTGCTATAGACCCAGATATTATTATTCCTAAACTTATAGCTTTTAAAAATTTATCCCACTCTCCTAGTTGTTTTACATATAAATGTTGTTCGTATACATCTCTATACCTTAAGTTTCTTTTCAATATCCCCCCCTTCATATAATTCTTTAAACGCTCTAACTCTTCTGAAATTTTTGATTTCTCTAAAGAAATAAACGATATTATTTGATTTAAATTATCTATTTCTTCAGGGCTTAGTTCATCGATTTTTTTAATTAAATACAAAGCGCTTCCGATTAACTTTGTGTCATATCCATCAGATTTTACTTCAAATCTTAACATTAACGATTGATAATCTAAGTTTTTCTTAAGTACTTCTATACTTTCATTGATTTTATATACTCTGTTCCCGTTTTCATTATTTTTAATTGCCTCCATAAAAAGCTTAAATTGCTCATCTAGGAGCGACCATACAAATTCAGGTACTTTAATGGAAACACCATCTACTTCTAAAATTTTCCCAAAACTATTGATTATTTTAAGGTTTACTGGGATCAAATTGACAAAAACATGCCCGCTTACAATATATGAACTAACTAATTTTACGGATATTCCGTATAAGTCGCTGATTTCCACTATGCGTCTTGATAAGAGCGTTCTTGTATTCTGGCTCAATATTCTACTAAATGCAGATTTTTTATTAATAACTTCCTCTCTATATTTATTTATCACCCCTGAGAATCTCTTGATAAAGTATATATAAGGAATATTGCCGATTTTTATAACTTTAATATTTTTAAATTCACCCGGAGCGCCTTCTTTCAAAAGATCCCATGTTCTCGACCAGCGGGAAACGACCCCCAACTCACGTTCTGGAATCTCCACGCCGCGCTCTCTTTTTTCGCTCTGAAATGTCTCTATCGCTTTTACCAACGCTGACGAGCCGAGGCCATCGATCGGATTGAGCCAGTACGCATTGCCGGCACGGTCTTTAATCTGCTTCAGCAGGACTTGCACCAAGACCACATCCTCGATTTTACCCGTGCGACCTACATTGTCCGAGAGTTCCAAGCTCATGGCGCGGTCTCCACTTCCGTCGATGAGGGGTTACAGCAGGAATTCCCGGCTTTCGGCCGGGCGGTGGTCTTCGCTCAGATCGGTCAGCGCCCAGACCAGGGCGTCGAGCCGGTCGGGCGAGGCGTCGCCGGGGGCGCCGGTGAAGCCAGCCATCTGGTCCTCCAGCGCCGGGAAGGCGCCGGCGTGGCGCACCCGGCCCTGTTCGTAGAGGGCGGCGATCGGCTCGGCCCGCAGGCGCTTGCCGCGGGTGGCGCGCACGGCGCGGACCGGCAGCGTCGGATCGACCGTGCGCAAGGTTGCGACCACCATGTCGCCGCCCTGGTTCACCTCGGTGATCACCGCGTCGGCCCGGTGCCGGGCGAACGCGTCCACCGCGCGCCGGGCCCACCGATCGGGCGACAGGCGGCCGGATACGTCCTCCAACACCCAGAAACCGCCACCACTGTCACGGGCGGCGACCACGATGCCGGTCTCGTCCGAGCCGTCGTTGGCGGTCACCGCCGGGTCGACCGCGACCACCACGCGGGCGAGTTCACTCAGATCAGGTGGGCGGTCCGCCCGCGCCGCCTCGATCAAGCCTCGGGACCACAGGGCCCCCGGCACCTCGGTCAGGAACTCACCATCGATCTCCTGGCGGGCGAGGCGGGTGCCGTCGTAGCGGGCCAGTATCTGGTCCAGGAACGCCGGCGCCAGATTGGCCGCGTTCTCGCGCGTGCCGCCCCGGGTCGTCACCGTGCGTTTGTCCTCGGCCAACCGAGCCAGCCAGGCGCGCGGTTTTGGCGTGGTGGTGGCGACACAGCGCGGGTCGGCGCCCAGCCGCAAGCCCAGCATCAGGTTGTCCCAGGCCGCCTCGTGCCGCCACTTGGCGATCTCGTCGGCCCAGGCGGTGTCGAATTGCGGGCCGCGCAGCTGATCCGGATCGTCGGCGGAAAAGCTGGTGGCGATCGTGCCGTTCGGCCAGGTCAGGCGGCGCTTGGACGGCTCGTATTTCGGTCGCGCCCAGGGCGGACAGCAAGCCAACAGGCCGCTCTCGCCCTCGATCATCACGTCGCGGGCGTCGGCGGCGGTCTCGGCGACCAGGGCAATGCGCTTGGCGCGGCCGCTCTCGGCCAGCCGGCGTATCCACTCGGCCCCGGTCCGGGTCTTGCCGAAGCCGCGCCCGGCCAGGATCAGCCAGACCCGCCAGTCACCGGGCGGAGAGTGCTGTTTCTCGCGAGCCCAGAACGACCAATCGTACAACAGCGCCGCTGCCTCCTGGTCGGACAGCTCATTCAGGATCTTCCGGCGGCTCGTCGGGCTCAGGCTCGTCATCCAGGCACGCAAGGCGGGCCGCGAGGGTGTCCCGGGCACCGGCAAGGGCGGCTTCGCTGTCGACATCGGACTCCGATCCGGCCATCGGCCGTTCGCGATAGCGCGCCGGCCGGTGGGCGCGCAGCAGGAACATGAGTAGGGTGTCGGAGTATTTGCGGACGGTGCCGCACACCCGACCCTGGTGGAAATGCGGGGTCTCGACGCCATCAAGCGCCCGACGCCGCGCCTCGGCGTCAAGCGCGTCTATCGCCGTCTCCAGCGCGTCGACCCACTCGGCGGCGAAATCCGGATCGGCCGCCTTAAGCTGGTAGGCGCGCGATCGCGACGCCTTGGCGGCGCGCGCGGCCGCCGAGACATTGCCGGTCTCGGCCAGGGCAGTGAGAAACGCCGCGCGGCGGCGCGACGTCCAGCGCTGGACGGCCATGCGAACCTCGGAGCGTGAAGGGGAAGTCCTCGGGCGAACCGAGAGAGGAAGGGGCGATGGCGGGTCGGTCATTCGATCTCGCCGCGCACCGCCCCAACGGTACATGAGGTTTTATCCGATTTTATAAAACATGTAAAGAGGTTTTTTCCGTTTTTTTGATTATTAGCCTATTTCAGCACGCGGGCGAAAGCCATGCAACTGACTCGGGTTGGCGCGCAGATGCCGGCGGATCTGATCGAGACCACGATTGACGACCTTGCGTAAGGTCATGTGGCTGCGGCCGTCCTGATCCTCCAACCGGCGCCAGGGGATGCAGCAGGCCCGCGCCCAGACCAACCGGCGGGCCTCCAGGTCACAGACCAACAGCCAGAAGAGAACGGCGTCCATCCGGTCGATAGCGCCCGGCGTTGGCGGCGCCAGCCGCCCCCGGCCATCGGCTGTATCGGCGGCGATCAGGGGCATGCTCTCGCGCACCACCGTTGGCCATGAGCTCAGCCGCGGCTTGGCCATCGCCCGGGGCAACCGCCGCAGCGTGTCGGCCGCCTCTTCCAACAACACACGAAGATGCGGTTCATCGGGAATCCAAACGTTGGCACGGGTTCGCATGGCCTCGCTATAGAAGGGTAAAGTATTTGTTTTTATTGAGTTTTCATGGCTCATCGTGACGACACTCCTGGGTAAGCGATCGGCATCCGCCCGTCGGCCCGGCGACACCGGTTGGCCTCGGCCACCACGGCAGCAAGCGGGGCCATGCGGCCATCCAACTCCGCGAATCCATCCCGCCGGAGCGTGGCCCGGCCGGCCAATGCCTCTAGCGCCCGGCGTACCGGCATCGAGCAGTCGTCTTGTCTGTTTTGCAAAGCGAGTGTGTGGTTTCGATCATTGGGCTCGACAGGCGTCGAGCGAACAGGCCGACCATCCACCAGGTCGATCACGTGGCCAACCGGCTTCGAGACAGGGCCGCCTCGTCGGCGGCGCACCACCACCACCACGGGGTGTCGGCAGTGCGGTGCGCGCAGCGTTCGTACCGCGAGATCGGGGAATCGGGTCATGGGAATCTCCCTGCACGTATTACGGAGGATCATTTAGTAATGCCTCAACGTAATCGGTCAACTCCGATCAATCAATAGGAAAAATACGCATGATTTTCACTATATTCACGGATCGATCGGTGTACAAACTGGACGAATCCGATTATTCTGCGGCTATGAAACTTGATCCGGCCCGCCGCGCCATCCTGGATTTGATCGCCCACCGCGATCCGCCCACGGATCTCAAGAAGGCTTCGCTCGCCTGCGGCAAAAACCACGCCTATCTGCACCAGTTCATTCACCGGGGCACACCACGACGCCTGCCGGAAACCGTTCGCTGGGCCTTGGCGGCACATCTCGGCGTCGACGAGACGGAACTGCGTGACGGTGCTCCCCTCATCCCGACACCATCGGGCGCCCGCCAGATTGACGCGGTGACGACGCGCCGGCCTCGGGTCTACGCCCGCACTCTCGATCCGATGATGGAACCCGGTGTTGTCGCGATTCCGGAAGTGCGCGTGGTGGCTGCCGCCGGCGGTGGCGCGGTCGCCGAATACGAACCGCTGGGCGACGATTGGTATTTCCCGGTCGCCTGGCTCCGGCATGAATTGCGGGCCAGAGCCGCCGACCTGAAGATCATCTCGATTGATGGCGACAGCATGGAGCCGATTCTGGAAGCGGGCGACAAGGTGCTGATCGACACCTCGCGCGTGGCACCGTCGCCGCCCGGCGTCTTCGTGCTGCATGACGGCCTGGGCCTCGTCGCCAAACAGATCGAGTACGTACCGAACACCGATCCGCCGACCCTGGTGATCAAATCGGCCAACCCGCGTTATCAGGATTACGAGCGCACGATGGATGAGGTGCGGATCGTCGGCCGGATCATTTGGTTCGCACGGCGGCTGTGAGAGCTAAGATACCCTGCAGCAGCGAATAATCGTCAGGTGATGATCTTCCAGTAGGTGTCCTTCTTGGTCACCTTCCCATCGCGAAATTCCCACAGATCGCACCCCAGATACGCGAACGGCTCGCCGCCCTTGGGCGTGCCGCACACCACCCATTCGGAGATCGCCTTGGTGTCGTCGACGATCCAGTGGCGGATATCCTCCCAGCGCATGTCAGGGATTTGAGCGTAGCGCGAGCGCAAGACCTCGCCAATTTCCGCCTTGCCATGACAGCGCCGCCCCTCGGGCGGGGTCGGGCCACTGGCCATCAGCCATTCGCAGTCCTCGACGAAATGCGACAGGATGCCGTCCACGTCGTGTTGGTTGAAGCCATCCTGGATCGTATCCAGCAGCGCTGTCGTGATCTTGGCCGCCATGGGTCACCCTCCTTGTTGTCTGTCGTTGATCCAGTGTACGGCGAACGCGGGCTATGATGACAACGCTCACGTCCTGACTCTTGACGCTATCGTATGTATACGAACAATATTGACCGACGCGAGCGAGGAGACGAGGTTGGGCAAAACAGGCGCAGACACATCCGTCCGGCTGGTTGGCGTCGACGTCGGGGGCACCTTCACCGATCTGATTTACCTCGACCCGGCGGTGCCCGGCGGGTTGCGGCTTGCCAAGGTGCCGAGTACCCCCGAGAACCAGGCAATCGGTGTATTGGCGGCACTGAAGGCGGCGGGGGCCGATCCGGCAACGATCGATCAGATCATCCACGGCACAACCACGACCACCAATTCGCTTTTGGAACGCAAGATCGCCCGCACCGGGATGATCACCACCAAGGGCTTCCGCGATCTTCTGGAGTTGGGCCGACGGACCCGGCCGACCTCCTATGGGTTGACCGGCGCGTTCGAGCCGTTGATCCCACGCGAGCTGAGGTACGAGGTGGCGGAGCGGGTCGATGCCGATGGCGTGGTCCTGACCCCGCTGGACGAGGGTGAGGTTCGCGCGGCCGCCGTCGCGTTGAAGGCGGCGGGCTGTGAAAGCGTGGTCGTGCATTTCCTGCACAGCTACGCCAACCAGACCCACGAACAGCGGGCCACCGCGATCCTGGAACAGGTCTGGCCCGAAGCCACCATCACCGCCGGCAGCGCCATTCTGTCGGAGTTCCGCGAGTACGAGCGCGGCACCACCGCCGCGGTGAACGCCGCCGTGCAGCCGGTGCTGCGGCGCTACCTGGAGCGCTTGACCGGCGGATTGGCGGAACGCGGCTATCACCGCGAGTTGCTGGTCATGCAAGGCAACGGCGGTACGGTCACCGCCGCCATGGCGGCGCGGCACGCGGTCAACACGGTGATGTCAGGCCCCGCCTCCGGCGTGATCGCCGCCGCCTACACCGCCTCGGCTACCGGCATCTCCCACGCCATCACTTATGACATGGGCGGCACCAGCTCCGACGTCGGTTTGATCCTGGACGGTCTGCCGAACATCCACGCCGAGCTGGACCTGGAGTACGGTATGCCGATCCACGTGCCGATGGTCGATGTGCACACCATCGGCGCCGGCGGCGGGTCGATCGCCCGGATTGACGAGGCCGGGCTGTTGCGTGTCGGGCCGGAAAGCGCCGGCGCCGTCCCGGGGCCGATCTGTTACGGCCGGGGCGGCACCGCACCCACCATTACCGACGCCAATCTGGTGTTGGGCCGGCTCGACCCGAACGCGCTGCTGGCGGTCGACACACCGGTCACCGTGGCCCAGGTAGCCGCCCGCATCGAGGAAGAGATCGGCCGTCCGCTTGGTCTTGACGCTATCGAGGCGGCGGCGGCGATCCTGCGGGTCGGCAACGACAAGATGGCCGGCGCGGTGCGCATGATGTCGCTGGCCCGGGGGTATGATCCGCGCGATTTCGCGCTGTTCGCCTTTGGCGGCGCCGGTCCGTTGCACGCCACGGCCCTGGCGCGCGAGTTGGCGGTGCCGACGGTGGTGATCCCGGCCCGGCCCGGTATCACCAACGCGGTCGGCTGCGTCGTCGCCGATCTGCGCCACGATTTCGTCAACACCCTCAACACGCCGCTTTCCACCCTCGACATCGCCGAGGTTCACCGGCTGTTTGCCGAACAAGAGGCGGAGGGCCGCGCCACCCTGGACCGCGCGGCGGTGGACATCGCCCGGGTCGAGGTGCGCCGATCGGTCGACATGCAATTCCTTGGACAATCGCACATCCTGCAGGTCCCGCTGGACACCTCGACACCGGCCCTGGATGTGCTGGAAAGCCGGTTCGCCGCCGCCTACTGGGAGCGGTTCGCGGTCGATCTGCCGGAGATTCGGCCGGTGCTGGTCAATCTGCACACCGCCGTTCTAGGGATTCGCCCGCCGGTCCCGTTGGCTCGGCTGGCGGGAACCGAGGCACGGGCCGCGACCGTCGAGGCCGCGATCGAAAGCATCCGGCCGGTTTGGTTCGAGACGACCGGCTTCATCGACACGCCGGTCTATCGCCGGGATCGGTTGCCCGAACTGGCTGCCTTCCAAGGACCGGCGATCATCGCCCAGTTCGACGCCACCACGGTGATCGAGCCCGGACAGACCGTCCGGCTGGACAGCCACGGCAACCTGCTCATCACCGCTCAGGGCAAACCCTCGACCGGCGCCACGTCCCGATCCTCGCCACCTGTCTCCGCTCCCGCCACCCTCGATCCCGTCACCTTGGCGGTGATCCAGAACGGCCTGCAGCAAGTGTGCAACGAGATGGACGTGGCGTTCTCGCGCGCCGCCTTCTCACCGGTGATCAGCGAGACCTACGACCGCTCCGACGGCATCTATCACCGCGACGACGGCGCGCTGATTGCCCAGGGCGAGGATGGCTTGCCGGTGTTCGTCGGCACCATGCAGGACTGCACCGCCGCCGTGATCGAACGGGCCCACGCTATCGCGCCGGGCGACGTGTTCATCGTCAACGACCCGTATCTCGGCGGCACCCATCTGATGGACGTGAAGTTCGTCAAACCGTTTTTCTACAAGGGCGCGCTGTTCTGCTGGCTGGCCAACACCGGGCACTGGCCGGACATTGGCGGTGCCGTCCCTGGCGGCTTCTCCGCCAGCGCCACCGAGAGCGAGCAAGAGGGCTTACGCCTACCGCCGGTGAAGCTCTACAAGAAAGGGAAGTTGGACCAGGAAATTCTGTCGATTATTCTGTCGAACATCCGCATCGCCGACCAACGCATCGGCGACATCAAAGCTCAAGCGGCGGCACTGACCGTGGGTGAGCGAAGGTTGACCCAGATGCTCGACCGCTACGGCGACGGCGTGGTCGACGCCGCCATCGTCGAGTTGCGGGCCCGCGCGGCGCAGCAGATGCGCGCCAAGATCCGCCAAATCCCCGACGGCACCTATGAGAGCACGGCGATTGTCGACAGCGACGGGGTGGTCGACGCGCCGCTGACCATCGCGCTGACCATGACGAAAGCCGGCAACGGCCTGCACTTCGATTTCGCGCGCTCCTCCCCGCCGTGCCAGGGGCCGATGAACAGCGTCATCGCCACCACCAAATCCTCGGTCTATCTGGCGATGAAACACATCTACCCAGACATCCCGATCAACGCCGGGACCTTCGAGCCGCTGCATGTGGCCGAGCCCGACGGCACCTTTCTCTATGCCCATTACCCCCGGCCGGTCTCCGGTTGCGCCGCCGAGGTCAGCCAACGCATCGCCGAGGCGGTGTTCGCCGCCATGACCCAGGCGATGCCTGATATCCTGTTCGCCGCTCCGGCCGGTACCAGCGGCAATTTCTCTCTCGGCGGGCTCGACCCCAAGACCGGACGCAGCTTCGTTTGCTACCTGATTTCCGGCGGCGGTTATGGCGGCCATGTTGGCGGCGACGGGCTGACCAACGGCTGCTCGACCATCGGTATCTCGAAGACCACGCCGATCGAGGTGGTCGAACAACGCTATCCGATCCTGTACGAGGAGTACGCGCTGCGTGAAGGCTCCGGCGGCGCCGGCAGACATCGCGGCGGCTTTGGCGTCCGTTACAAAGTGCGGTTGCGCCGGGGTGAAGCCCGCGCCAGCTTCGTCATGGATCACGGCCGGGTCGGCCCGCAAGGCGCGCTTGGCGGTGCCGACGGCGCGCCGAACACCGTTCTCGTCGAGCGTGGCGGCGAGAGCTACACCCCGGTTCATCTGTCAAAGGAACAAGGCATCCCGATCACCGCCGGTGACGCCATCACGGTTGAGACTCCCGGAGGTGGTGGCTATGGCAACCCGGCCGAACGCGACCCGGCGCTGTGCGTCCGTGACATCAAGCGCGGGTACTACACGACCGGGCAGGTGAAGGAGCGCTGGGGCGTTGACCTTGCGGATTAGCTAGATGTTTGATCCCAGGTTTTGATGGTGCATTGTTTTCTCCTGAATGGAAGGATGCACTATGGGCCAAGTTCTACACGGAAGCGCCACAACGACTGAGGCGGTCCGTCGAGCAATACAAAATAGTCAAGAGAGCCTGA
>JABMNR010000072.1 GCA_013203465.1 Alphaproteobacteria bacterium | reverse complement strand
GGCGTCAAATGAACGGTGCACATGGGAAATCCGGGATCAGACAACAACCATACGAGATGCAATCTTCTGACTCTCAAAATTTATGAGTCGATTGTAGAGCAAAGATAAGTTAGTATGTTCATTGTTTGTTCTAAACATTACCGCATATATGGATGTACTCCTACGCAAAAATACTAGATGTTGATATGTTCGTATCTCACCGATCTCTGGGCCTCGCGAAACTTTTAGGCACATTTTGTGATCTGGCTTGTATCTGCCTCAGTGCCGTAGCGTGGTCTCAGAGCATGAGCTTGGCGGACATTCAAGTAAGTTGAGAGTTACCAAGATGGGGGAATCAGTGCCCAGTGACGTTGAGGCCGATAAGTTAGAAGAAATACTCACTGACGACGCTAGTACGCTCGTGCCGAACGATGCAGCGGATCCGCCGGCTATCGTCGAGACCAAAATTTCACCCGACATCAGAGAAAAGTACGAGATTTATAGCTATCGCAATGCCGCCGTGGTTTTGAGTGAGAGTCACCCTCAAGAGTTCGGTGAACTGCTTGGCGCGCTTCGCGATTTCTCGATCACAACAACCATGATCCGCACCGCTGGCGGGAACGAATCGGATATTCCCAAATTGCTGTCTACGGTTTTGCGACCTCTCGGTTGGTATGAAACGACCATCCAAGGTGATTTGCTGGTCAAATTATTATGGCGCGAACAGGTCAGCACCACCAAAGCTGGCAAGCCTGTCTTTGGACCGAAGAGCCGTGAGGTCCGTCGAGCAAATTACCTTGATGGTCATAAAATCGATTACGCAAAAGGAAAGGTTGCATTCGACCTTGAATGGAACAGTAAAGATCAAACATTTGACCGTGATCTATATGCTTTTAGTGCGTTTGCACAATGCGGCGTGATTGACGTAGCTGTCCTTGTAACACGCAGCGAATCTCTCAATGATATTTTTCGGCGACTTGGTCCATCCCTGAAAAAAGATGGCAGCGTCGAAACTAAACCGAACGGCCAAGAGCGCCTAACTATGGAAAAGTATGGGGCAAGTACGACCTGGATGGGCAAGCTCCTTTACCGCCTGAATGCCGGACGCAATGGTGGCTGCCCCGTCCTTGCGATCGGGATCACACCGAAATGTATTAGCGATTGGAACGACGATGATACGGCCTGATCCCATAGCAGAGTTTCGCAAAACCGTCACCGCCCAGGCGTTCCACACTATCCTGGCGGATCCGCCCTGGAGATTCCAGAATCGCACCGGCAAGATGGCCCCCGAACACCGGAGGCTGAGCCGTTACGGCACCATGAGCCTTGACGAGATCAAAGCCCTGCCAATTGCCGAAGCCACAACGAAAACAGCCCACCTTTACCTGTGGGTGCCAAATGCACTGCTACCTGAGGGTATTGAAGTACTGCGTGCTTGGGGTTTTGATTACAAGTCAAACATTGTGTGGCACAAAGTGCGCAAGGATGGTGGCTCGGATGGACGTGGTGTTGGGTTTTATTTTCGAAATGTGACTGAGCTTATATTATTTGGAGTAAAAGGGAAAAATGCCCGCACCGAAGCACCAGGACGACGCCAAGTTAATTATCTCGCGACCCAAAAACGAGAGCATAGCCGTAAACCTGACGAGCTGTACGATATCGTCGAAGCATGTAGCCCTGGCCCATACCTGGAGCTGTTCGCCCGAGGCACACGCCCAGGCTGGATAGGTTGGGGCAATCAAGCCGAAACATATGACATCACCTGGGATACTTACGCGCATCACAGCAAGCGCGAGCAGTTCGCGGTGGGGGACTAATATAACCTTGACACAAACGGAATTGGCGGACGATGGTGGCAAGCAGGGCCCCAGTTCTCCGGCCTGGGACGCTAAGTAGAGTCGCGGCCCTGCCAAAAGCACGGTCGGGGCCGAATCATGGTATAATCAACCATGAGTTTTGATCGCACCCTCGTGATTGTGCTCGCCGTTCTTCTCCTGGCCGTGCAGGGGGGATGCAAGCACACGAGCGGCGGACCGGACGATACGACGATCGAAATCCAAGACCCGCCGACGGTGGCGGAGGACGCACCGTGCAGCTGCCGGTCGGTGCTGATCGACTATAACCCCGATAGCGCGCCTGCTCGCGTCTGCTTCGAAAACCGCGAAACCTTAGAGCGCCGCCCTTGGTGCATCGAAGACGCGAGCGCGGATGCCCAGCAATGCCCAAGCGGGGAAATTCCCGTCACCTGCCGGCTGGGTCGTTTGACGCCGCAGGAAACGGTGTCTTCGGATCGATTGAGCTTCGCGTTCGGCTTCGGGTACAAGATTTTCGGCCAAGTCACCGGCAACGTCGGTAATTGCCAGGAAGGTCAACTCATTCAACGGACCAGCGAGACCACCTACAACACCGACGACGAAAACGGACTGCATGACAATTTGCCGAGCCCCACGGCCCAACCCGCCCCGCAGTCGGTTCCGCGCGGACTTCGGGTTCCCGGCACGCATCGGGTCGTCACCGCCCCAGGGCAACGCCCTCCGTTCCAGGAAAACCCGAACCGGCGTTATACTTGGGGGGCCGACGGCTACACACAGCCGAATCCGGCCAACAAATACCACGCCGCCGATCGTCGAAGCATGTGGACGTACGACGCCCCCAGCGTTCGACTGGCCAACCCGCCCGAGCGACGCAGCTACACGTCGTTTCAAGACCGGTTCCGGATTCTGTTCTTTCTCGGGAGCGATCAAGGCGATTGGTGCTGGTGTCCGGCGCGTTACCGCTTCGATTTCGACGGCAGCCGTGGCGGCACCGGTTTCGATCCGGACGAGGACGGCACCGCGATGGTCCTGGAAGAAAGCCTGCGCTGCTCGATCCGCCAGTAACGCTTGGCCGTATCGTTGCCCGTCACCCGACCCGGCGGATCACGAAGCGCAGCACCGCACCCTCTTCGGCCGACACCAGCTCGTGGCCCGACTGGTTGCAGTAGTGGCGGAAATCCAGCATCGCCGCCGGATCGGTCGCCAGCACCTCCAGCAAGCCGCCGTCGGGCACATCCTTGATCGCCTTGCGTGCCTTCAGCACCGGCAGCGGGCATTTCAGCCCGCGTACATCCAGGGTATGGACCATCGCCGTTTCAGTCATTCGGTCGTGCTCTCCGTATGCGCGACGTGCACCCGCCGGCCGGTCGGCGCGGCATCAACGATCTCGCGGATCATCTTGCCCAACAGAGTGTCGGTAAAGCCCCGCGTCTGGTTCGCCACCACCACGAAGGCGCCGATGCCGCCGATCACGTCGTATCGATAATGATCCTCCAGCGGCTCACCCCTGGGGCCGCGATAGCCGCCCCGGTTGGCGACCACCAGGGCGTTGATGGTGATGCCTTCGGACACTGTCAGGTCACGGATGAAATCGAGCGACCGGCCGCCGATCTGCGGGCCATCCCCCGAGACATCGATCACCTTGCGGGCACCCTCGTAGTCGTTGGTTCGTATCATAGCGGCCGAATAAGCAATCGCCTCGCTGATGGAGTTGTAGCCACGGGCGGCACGCGGCGCGGCGCGCAGAGCGGTGCCAAAAGCACGAGCGTCGGCGGCGGAGGCGATCGGCATCCAGTCGACGATCGTATGCTGGCTGGTTGGCCCGCCCCACTCGATATACGCGACTACGATCCGCCCATGCACACCTGACGCGATGGCGTCCAATACACGCGGGTCGGCCAACGCCGTGGCGTATCCGTCACGCTGGAGGCGCAGCTCGTCATCGTCGATCGAACCGGACCCGTCGGCGGCGAATACCAGCTCCAAATCCACCGCCCCGGCCGCCCGCGCGGACGATCCACCGAGAGCGGCAAGGGCCAGAAATGCTGTGGATAATACAAAAACCGCCAGAATCCACAGTGCTTTGGTTTGGTTAACCGAGTGCTCACCTAGCATTGAGTTGGCAAGAACGACCCGCGATCGCCGCCCAATCGTGGCAAAACGCTTATCATTCAGAAAGTGAGGGTTTATCCACATAGTATCCACAGGAGCCCTCGCACCCGACCGTCGATCCCCGTCTGACCCGCATTCAAACCCTACGGAACCAACGAATCAAGCCGTACGATCAAAGCCCTCGCCCGGCGATCCGCTCCGCCTCCTCCTGGGCCCGGTCATGAATGAAGTCAAGCACCGCCCGCACCTTGGCGAGGCGTGCGAGATCGCGGTGAACCAGCAACCAAAGGTCGATTCCCGGAATCGCTTCGTCCGGCAACACCCGCACCACGTCATCCACTCCCTCGGCCACCATGCACGGCACCAACGCGATGCCGACCCCGGCCCGCGCCGCCGCCAGCCGGCCGCTCGCCGGGTTGGTCGCGAACACCGCCGGGCGATCACCCACCACCCGACGCAGCCAGGTGACGGGCGGGGTCTCGGGAAAGCCGTCGAGCCAGTCGATCACATCGTGGCGACGTAGGTCGGCCACCGTCTCGGGCGTGCCGTGGACATCGAGATAGGCAGGCGCGGCATAGAGGCCGAGGCCCATGGTGGCGATCTTGCGGATCACCAGGTCGCCCTGTTCCGGCCGCCCCATCCGGATCGCCACATCGGCCTCGCGGCGCGACAGGTTGAGCAGGCGGTACTCGTTGACGACATGCAACCGGATCCCCGGATGCTGCTGCCGCAACAGCGGCAGATTGCGGATCAGAAACGGCCCGGTCAGGGATTCCGTCGCGGTCACCGTCACCGTGCCGGCCAGCCCCTTATCCTCGGCGTCGAAGGCGCGGGCCAGCGCGAACATCTCGGCCTCGATCCCGCGCGCCCGGCCCATCAGCTTCTCGCCCGCCGGGGTCAGGCCATAGCCGTCCTGCCGCCGGTCGAACAGCCGAACCCCGAACCGCGCCTCCAGCGAGTCCACGTGGCGGCTGACCGTCGCCGGATTGACGCGCAACAGCCGCGCGGCGGCGGACAGGCTGCCCTCGTTCGCCACGGCGAGGAAATACCGCAAGTCGTCCCAGTTCATCATACCTATATTACCGCAAAGCGAATGGGCATGATCGACCTCGTGCTTTGCGAAAGCAAGCCGTCGAGATGTCAGCGGGTGTCCGGCAGGGTGGCCAGGGTCCGGCGCAAGGCATCGTCCAGCAGCGATGGCAACACATCCTCATCGGTCGCGAGTTGGGCCGCCACGCCGGCCGACATCAGCAGCGACAACGGCGACAGCGGCACCCCGCCGCCGCCTCGCCGGGCGGTATGCCGTGCCTGCCACAGCACGGTGTCGTCACGCAAATCGATCAGGTCGGCAGCGAAGCCGATCTGCCGCTCGGTCCAGATCAGAGCCCATCCGCCCCGCACCTCTGTCGCCAACCGAACCCCATGGCCGCAGTCGGTTTGCGCGGCGAAGCGGCGCCGGTCATCCGGGTGATCGAGGCTCAGGGCCAGCCGTCGCAGGGCACGGTCCCGGCGCATCGGGCCCAACACCCGATCGACCCGGCCGGACAGATGGCGCGCCGCCGCCGCCTCGATGGCGCGGGCGTCCAGCGCGTCGAGTTCGTTTGCGCGCGCGATCGGCAGGACCACGACACAGCGCGGCGGCCGTTGCCAGAACATCGGCCGGGTTTCATGCGCCACGGTCCGCCGGCCCGCCTGACTCTGGTCCGCGCCGGGATCATCGTAGGGCACATGGACGGTCGGCGCGCAGGCAACCAGACCCGCCGCCAGGAGAAGCGTCAGCCGCCGCATCGCCCGATCGCGCCGAGATCGACGCGTCCCGGAACCGCCGCACCATCCACCCGGAGACCCTGCAACACCAACCGATCGCCCGCCACGGCGTAGCGTCCCAACACGTGCCCCTTGGCCAACGGGATCTCACCCACCAGACGCGCCAAGCCGCCCAACAGCCGGGCGTCGAACGACTGCGCCACCAGGGCGACGGCCTGCCCCTCGGCGAGCCCGTGGTGGGCGCGGATCACAGCCGGGGCGGCCCCTCCGGCCGCGCCGCCCGCGAGGCCATCGGCTTGCCGCATTACACCCGAGACGCGGCGGCGATCCGGTATCCACGGGGCACCCGGCGGATCGCTCGCGCGCCACAGCCGCCCGCCGCTCAGCACCGCCGTGACCAACCCGGCGCACCGCGCCAGATGCCGCGACAGCCGGTCACGCTCCGCCGCCCGTTCCGGCCACGCCAGTTCCAGCACGGGGCCCTCCCCGCCCTCCAGCCGGGACAACAGGCGGGCACCCCGCGCGGCATCCGCGATGGTGGGCCGAACCTCCGGCGGCGGCGGCGCGGCAGCGGGTATCTTGGTTTCCGGCACCACGGTTTCCGGCACCACGGAGCGTGCGGGTACGGCCTTCACCTCGGGAGCCGGACGCGGCGGCGACGCGGCGCGCGGCGTGAGTGTGGGTCGGCGTGCAGGGGGCGGCGGCAGGGCGACCGGCCGGTAGTCGATCCCCCTCCCCGCCGGTTTCACCGGCGCGGCTGTGGCCGTGGACGGTGTTTGGGTAGCCGGCGGCGTGGTTGGGGCCGGCACATACCACGCCAACACAACCAGCAGAGCGGCCAGCACGCAGGGAATTGAACTGGCCGCAAACCGCATCGCCGTTCACTCCATGGTCTTGAGGAACAGGGTTTCCATATCGCGGGCCAGGGCACGCAGGCTGCGGGCCCGCTCGGCCGAGGACATCAATGCCTCCCGCTCGACCGACCGCTCCCCACCGGGTGCGGCAACCGCTTGCGGTGTCGGTACCGCGCCGGGGTCGGGGACCAGTGGGCCACCGGCGGCTGGCGTTGGCGCGTCCCGAGGCAATGGCGGAGGCGCGACAAACCGTGGTTCGGCCGGTTCCGGCAGCAACGGCAGCCCTTCATTTGCTTGCGAAGGCGCCGGAGCCGACACCATCGCGCGCGCCGCGTCGGCCGCGGCGACGTCGATGATAGGGGCGTCGACGACAGGGGCATCGGCCACCTCCGTCACCGGGCGATCGGCGATCACCAACCAGGCGAGAGCCGCGCCGACCACCAGGTTGAACAGCAGATATTTCATGATCCCCTCCCTTATCGCGGCGCGCGGGCCGCCAGGACCAACAACAACGCCCGTCCGAGCGCCGCCGTTGGCAGCCCGATCACCGTGGTCATGAACGCAAGACTGAACCGCGCCGTCAGCGCACCGATCACCGCCTGCACCGTGTCCGGTGTCAGCGGCCGTTCGGCGAGCGTGCCGATGCCAAGGCTGATACCCAGCAGGGTGAAGGTCAGGGCCAGCGTCGCGATGCCGGAGGCCGCTTGAAGTCCGGCGGCGCGCCACAGCCGGTTGGACGGCTCGGCCCACAACCGCACGGCGGCCAGCGCGGTGATCAGCACAAGGACCCCCAGCGCCGCCGGGAACACCACCCCGACCACCGCCTCGACCCGCAGAGCCAGCGCGCGTGTCGGATCACCCGTCAGGGCCACCGCGGCGGCCAGACCGATCGCCGCCAGCCCCAACAGCATGGCGAGCGCCCGCGCCGCCTCGTCAAACCAGCGCGGCGGCGACCACCGGAGCGGCATCGGACGTGGCAAGGCCGGGCGCGCCATTACCGCCGACCCACCCGGGCGGCCATCAACCGCGCCGTGGTGACCCCGACCCGCTCCAGCCAGAGGTCGAGCGGCATGACGCCCTTCTCGATCGAGGCGTGGGCAAGGAAGGTCAGATCGTAGTCGGCGAAGGCACGGCGCGCGACCGGGCCGGTGTCGCCGCGCACCGCCGGATCGCGCAGGGCGACCCGCTCCAGATCGACCAACCGGCGGCGGGCGCGATCGGTCTCCGTGTGGCGCGTGTCAGCGTCGATCGCCGGGTCGAGCAGGGTCAGCACCAGCCGGGCGCGTTCGCGTTCCAGGTTTTCCAGCGGACCCGCCACGGCCGTTTCAGCCAAGAACGATCCAGCCAGGGCCGCCGTCGCCACGGCGCACATCAGCATCCAACGGTGCATCACACCCTCCATGGTCGTTGATCCGGTATCAAGGCCGGCCGGTGAAGAACCCCACGGCCTCGGTCACGTCGCGGATTTCGGGCCACCCGCGATCCTCGGCCTCGCGCGCCGCCGCCCGGTCGGCAAGCGCCAGGGCGTCCAGCGCCACCAGCTTGGCCATGTAGGCGAGCACCAGCTCCCGCTGATCGAGCAACGCCGCCTCGGTCTCCGCCTGGGCGATCAGGTGCCGGAGATACTCCACCTTGCCGACCGTCTCGCCATCGATCTCCGGCGCGGTGTTCATCGGGTGGGCGTTGATGGCGTCGACCAGACCCTCGATCGCCGCCGCGTGCTTGCGGTATTCCGCCGAATACCGGCTTTCCTCCGCGCCACCCCGGGCGAACAGGGCCATATCGACCTTATCGACCGAGTTCTCGAACCGCGCGAGCGCCGCCGATCGCTTCTCGGCCAGCGGTGCCAGCGTTGGGTCGTCACCGGGATCGCCGACCCGTTCGACCCGCCCCAGCAGGCGCTCGTACAATGTTCGTTGGGTCTCGATCCGCCGCCGTTCCAGGTCGTGCCGATGCCCCATCAGCCGCAGATAGTCCTGCTTGGCGATCAAGAACTGGTGTTGCGCCTCCTCGGCCACAGCACCCTCGGCAGCTTCCGCCGCCGCTTGAAGATCACCAAGCCCGGCGGTCTGGCCGACCAGCTGAGCGCCGTTGGCCTCAAGCGCGGCCGCCAAACCAGAATCCCGGAAATCCTGCTCGACCGCCTTTTCCAGATAACCCGCCGGCAACCGCACCAACCGCTCGCTCACCGCCGGGCGCCAAACCGGCTCCTGAGCCCGCGCCTGCCCCACCGCTACGACGCTCGCCGACAGCAAGGCCAGCACCGCCAGGACGCGCGCGGCGTTCATCGCCGGCTCCATCGGATCAGGCGCGCGATCTCTTCGCCCAGCGTCGCCGACACATTGGCGACCCGGCTTGGCCGGCGCGGGTGCTCACCCCCGGCGGCCAACAGGGTGTCCATCGTGTGCAGGAATGAGGTGCCGTCATCGAAATACAAATCCCGCCCGGGAAAAGCGCCTCGGAACCGATCCAAGCCGTCGCGCGCGCCGGCAAGATCACCGCCCTTGAGCCGGGCCTGGATGGCAAGGCCATAGGCCCGCATCCGTTCCTCGACCGCGATCCCGGAAGCCTCGGCGCCGAGATTTGCCTCGCACCCTTCCAACGCGCGCGCGGCGGCAAGATAACGCCCCGGCTCGCCGGCGGCCCGCGCCTGCTGGTCGAGCGTGGCGCCGTCGTCCCGACAGGCGCGCCAGTCACGCATCGCCTCGATCTCGTGGAACCGCGCCTCGCGAAACCCGATGCCCTCGGCGGCGGGGGGCGGGGCCGCGAGGCAGCCCGCCAGCATACTGGTGGCCAGCACCGCGGCCACGGCCGAAACAGTTGGTGATCGGGGCATCGCACCCTCCCTTGTCGAACAACGTCGCCGGTCCTGCCGGGACGGTCATCGTCGCTATGGGAGAGCTAGGTGGGTTTTCCGGCGCGGCGGCGGATCGGTTAGCGTAACGACGGGATCAGGCGGTGGCGGCGGTCGACCACATGGACGCCAAGATCGATCAATCCCGCCACCTTGCGATCCAAATCATCGGCCGAGGCAAGGTCGATATCGGTGAATACCTGGTCGATTTGCGGCCGCTCGCCCGCCGCGACCACCAGAATCGCCCGTACCGTCGCCGCCCGGCGCAGCCAGGATGGCGGCGCCACCGTCACCGAGGCCACCGCCCCCGGTTCCAGTCGGCCGGCGGCGTACCCGCTCGACCGGGTGCGGCTGGCGTACTCGCGAAACGCCCCCTCGACCACGGCGTAGAGCCAGACGTGCGCTGAAACCGCGCCGGTGTTCGCCACCGACCAGCGAAGCGCGCACACCCCGGCAACCGTCTCGGCGCCGGGTTCCACCGCGGCCAGAGTGCCGGCGCCCGCACAACCCGCATCGGAGGTCTGGGCATGCTTCTCCTCAAGGGCAAGACGCAGAGCCATCGGCTCGAAAGCGGCGGTCGGCGGTGATGCAACTCTTGTGCTTGCGGGCAATGGGGCCTCGACCGCCGGCGGCGGCTCGATGCCGACATCGGCCGGCGACAGAACCAGTACGATAGCCACCACCCCCGCCGCCGCCAAACCCCCAACAAACCTCCACGGAGGACCCGCGCGTACGGGCCGGGGTATCCCAAGACCGAGATGCTGGATCACCATATCGACCTGATCCACCGGCAGCAGCTCGAAGCCGGCCGGCGCGGCGCCTTCCTCGATCTGCTCGCGGTCCGCCACCGGCACGATCGCCAGAACTGGCGCCGCCTCCGGCCGCCACGATTCACCGGACCGGCGCAGTTTCACGTCGATCCGCCCAACGCTCCCGATCCGGCCATCATGATCCACGCGGCCCGTGGCCCAGAGGACACCGTCGGCCGGCGCGCCATCCTCAGCCAAGCGACCGGCGGCCTTGAGCCGGTGCGCCAAGTACAGGCCAAGCTGCCAGCTCTCGCCATCCCCGATCGGCCGGTCCACATCGACCCGGAAGGCCGGATGGCCGACGGCGCGTTCGATCATACCGGTGGGCGCGCGCACGAACGCATCGTAGGCGTTGCTGATCGGCAGTGCCTGGCTGGTGCCCGCGAGACAGATAACCGACCGCAGGCTCGGATCCTCGGCGGTGATGCGGCGGATTTCGGCCGGTCCTTCGGTGGTCGCGACGACGACGCGCACCCGCCCAGTCGTCATCCTTGATGCCGTCAAAGCAACCAGACCCGCGTCTCGGCGTCGGCCAGCGCCCGGACCAGATCGGAGGCGGTCTCGGTCAACACTTGGATCGTTCCATCCACCGGCGGATCGAGCCGTTGCACAACCAAATCATCGCCGGTCACGGCGATCAGCTGGCCCGGCGTCCTGTCCGGGTCGTCCAGAGTGATCACGACGTAAGTCTGGTCCGGGGTGGCTCGGGACGGTAAGAGCCGGATGGCCGCTCCCGTGCCGATCCGGCGCGCCACCGCGTCCTCGGTCGCCGCCGCCGCCACCCGAGGCAGGGAGGCAACCGCCGCGCGATCGAGCAGAGCCGCCACGTCGTCCTTCAGCGCCGGATAACGCCGCCACGTCGCCGCCAGCCGATCCCGGGTCTCCGCGCCACCCATCACCCAGGCCCACAGGGTCGAGGACGACGGGGGGGCCTCGTCATCGCCGCCTGCCGTTCTCAGCTCCGCCGTCCGGTCGAGGGCGGTATACACCGCCTCGGCCAAAGCCTGACCGTTGGCTCCCAGATCCCGCCATCCGACGCTCATGCCGCCTCTCCATACAAGCGCTCGAAACGGCGGGCGAACACCGCCCGGTCCGCCGCGAACCTGGCATCCTGCCGCTCAACCGGCAACGCCGCGTCGACCGCCGCTCGAAGCTCCGAAAAGCGCGCCATCAACCGGCGCAGGACCGGCAGCCCCGCGGCCAAGCCGTCACGCACCTCCGGATCGGCCCGATCCCCGGCGGTGAACCCCGACCGGGATACCGCCCGCAGCGCCCCGCGCGCCTCGGCCACCAAATCGGCCGCCCGGTCACCCACGACGGTTCGGTCGCCGAGCGCCGTCAGCAGGCCCGCCGCCATATCGCCGCGCAGCGCCACGACGGCACCGCCCCCCTGAGCGGTCAGGTCCCGCCGCAGAACCGAGAGATCGAGATCCGGCGCCTGGTCGATGATCTCGGTCGCCGCCTCCAGCCGTCCAGCTTCCAGCAACGCCCCAAGCGCCGCCATGGCGATCCGCTGCACGCGGTCCGCCAAGGCGCGCCAATGTTCCCGCCGCTCGGCGTAAGTTTCTCCGCCGACGCCGTTGATCAGCGGCGTGCGTTCGGCCAGCGGTGCCCGTCGCCGCGCCGCCTGGGCCAGCCGGTTCTGCACCGCGCCGAAGGTCGCGAGCCGCAGGATCGACAGCGGTAACGCCACGGCCTGACGCCCAAGGGCGGCGATCGGGTCAAGCTCCGCCGTCTCGCGGCCGGTCAGGAATTTGACGCGCGCCGCCGGGAATTCCGCGAGGACGGCCAGCGGATCGCCGGCCTCGTCATGCGCCTCCAACACACCGACCAACATCTCGGGATCGATCTCGCCACGTTCGCGGTCCGATCCCAAGGGAGCCGCGCCGTCGATGGCACGCCGCTCGGCCCCGGCCTCGATCGCGGTGCGCAACCGGGCCATCTGCTCGACCGCGGCGCGGAAGGTTCGAACGTCGTCGGCGCCGTCATCGGCGGGATGGCCCGCTGCCGTATCCGGCTCGGCGCCGGCCCAATAGTCCAGCACCGCCTGGTCGTCGACGTCATCCAGCCCGAACCCGGCGCCGCGCGCCGCCGCCAGGAACGCGATGAGCCGGCGAAACCGCCGCACCGCCTGGGCCGCCGGAAGATGCGCCTTCAGATGATCGTACAACGCCCGCGACAACGCGTTCGCCGAAGCGGACGCGGTGCCCGCCGCGAACCGGCCGTCCAATCCCTGTCGCAGAACGCCGTCCACCGCCCGATAACCCAAGGCGGTAACCAGAAACTCCATCAACGCCGCCAAGAACGGCATGCGTCCATAGGTGACGCGGAAGACACCATCGGGATAGGCGATCTCGACCCCGTCCTCGACCAAGGAAAACTCGGCGTCGAAGGCCGCGCAACGACGGGCACCGATCTGCATCGCCGCGCGAAACGCCGACGGCCGCGCCACCCGCACCCCGAAGAACACCGCCGGCCAGCCATGACGCCCGCCCGCCGCCTCGGCCACCCGAACCAGATGCGCCAGCTCCAGCAACGGCTTGCCATAGGCGCGCGCCGTGATGACGTGGGCCAGCGCACGGATCGTGGCCGGTCCGTATTTCGCACCTTCACCAAGATCGGTGTCGGCGACCGTTCGGAACGCCTGATCCAGCGCCGCGCTACGCCCGCCGTCGAGAACCATCCGCCCGACCGAGGCACCGCCGACGTCCCTTCTCGCATCTCCCGTCGTCGCTCCGACCATGCGCGCCCTCCGCCTCGCGTTCCCGAGCTCCAGCACGAGGTTACAAGAGGTTGCGCGTGCGTGCACCCGTTCCCGGCATGCGGAGAAGATCGCGAAACCGGCCGCGGCGTTCCGCGATCCGCCCCAGCAAGGCCGACGACGACCGTGGTTGCCCGGCGCGGGCATGGCCGTCGGCCGCCAGATCGAGCGCCCGATCGGCCAAGATCATGAGCCGCCGCCGACGCGCCGCCGGATCGTCGCCGGTAACCGCGAGACGACGGGCGATGTCGGCTTCCTGGGCCAAACGGTCCGGCCTCCGGTCGGCCGTTCTTGGATAGGCTGCCCTTGGCTCGGTGTGCGCCGCCATCCGTATCAGCGCCTGGGTCGTACGATCCCGCGCCCAACGCCGCTCCGCCGTCAGTACCTTGTCGACATAGGAACGGGTCGCCGGGATGACCCGGGCCGCCGCCCCACGGCCGACCGCCGAGCCGCCGTTGTAGTGCGACAGCGCCAGATCCCAGCGGCCGTCGTACCGTTCGATCAAGTCACCCAGAAACCGCACGCCGAGCCGCACATTCAGCCGTGGATCCCACAGCGCGTCGGGCTCGACCCCGAACTCGCCCCGGCCGGTGGCCGGCATGATCTGCATCACCCCGCGCGCACCGGCCGAACTTTCGGCGTCGGCGGCGAAATCGGATTCCGCCTCGGCCACGGCCAGGGCCAGGGCCGGTGGCACCAGGGGATTACCCAACGCTTCCTCGACCACGATGCGGCGGATCGCGTCGCGCGACACCGTGCCATGGGTGGGAGACGCCACCGCGGAGAGGGCGGCGGTGATCATCCAGGAGAGCAGGAGAAACAGGCGAATCATGGGGTGTCTCCTTCCGCAAGGGTGGCAAGCCAGGCGGCGTCGAGCGGGGCGAGCGTCACCTCCTCGGCCGGGACCAGCGCCCGCGCGGCAAGAGCCGCGTCCATCGGGCGCGCCGGGTCAACCGCCAACACCACCCGACCGGAGCGCGGCATCGCCGCTAACGCCACCAGCCGACCCTGGGCGTCCAGGAATCGACCGTTGTGATGGATCAGCAAGGTCTCGTCGGAGTCGAGCGGCCGCGCGGACGCCGATCCCGGCGCGGCTACCCGTAGCGCGTCCACCACCCGGGGCGTCAGCTCGGAAGTGCCCGCCCCCATCGAGATCAGCGCCAGGACCAGAATACAGAAGAACCCCATGGCCAAAGCCAAGGCGATCTCGGTCATCGCGTGGCCGGCCGGCCCGTCGTCGTCGATGTCGGTGTCGTGCATCCCAGCCTCCATCGTTCCATGGCCTCGATGGAGCTATGGATGGGAGTGAATGGAATTTCACCCCGGGTCAGGCGGGGTTGCTCAGTCGACAGCCGGTCGCTCGGCGCGGGCCGATAGCACCCGTTCGACGCGGATGTCACCGTCACGCACCGACAGCGCCACCGCGCCCTCGGGATCCAGGCCCATATCGACCAAAAGCAGGGTCAGCCAGCGTTCCAACTCGGCAGCGCCCGCCGTCGTGACGTATTCATAGCGGCGCAGGGCGGTACCCCGGCGGATCAGCGCGTGGCTGCGGTAGCCGGGAAATTCCTCGGTCATGACGGCCTGAATCGCCATCGCGTCCTCGGTCGACAAATGGCGCAGCGTGACGGTGTACACGGCCTCAAGGACGGGTTCCGTCGATGCGGCCGTGTGGCGGCTCGGCGGTTCGGGCGACGCCAGCGACGCCAGTTGCCGCGCCAGAACGGCACCCAACTCGCTCGCCAGATCGCGTGCCCGCTCGGCGATCGCGTCCGAGGCGCAGGCATGGTTATGGCAGCGTCCGACGGTCGTCACGGTCTCGGTCGGCAGATCGAACGCGCCCAGGAAACGGTTGCTCGCCACGTCGTACAACTCACCCGAGAGATGAAGGTCGACGCGGGTGGTGTAAGCAAGATCGCGATACGTACCCTCGATCCGGAACACGGCGGCGGCCCGCACGCGGGTGCCAGCCTGCTCGGACGCCGTCATCAGCTTGGCGACTTCCAACACATCGATCTTGTCGCGGCCCTCGGTCCAGTTCCAGCCAAGCGCGGCGGCGACCGACTCTTCGTCCACCACGCGGAAGCCACGGCGGTCCAGAACGGCTTGCAGTTCCGACACCACCCGGCGGAACGCCGGGTCGTCGCGGGGAATATGGCTGAGGTGGGAATCCTCGCCGATCACCAGAATCGGCAGCGGACCCGAGCGATCGAGCGCCGCGCTGTCGTCGGCGTACCCAACGGTCGCCGCCGAGGCACAGGAGATCAACGCGCCCGCCGCGAACCCCAGGATGACTCCCCGGCTTGCCACGGCCTTAAGCCGCTTCCCTACTCGATTGACGATCATCACTCCATCTCCCAGTACGCGTGCCGCCTTTCGCGAAAAGACGCGGTCAAGGACGCTATGGATCGGCGTGACGCGGTTTCGTCTTGGCCGTGTCGCGGTGACCACCAACTCCAAACCATGGTCATGCCCGATCATGGCGCCGCCTGCACCTGATAGGGCAGCACCGCGAGGGTCATCCGCGCGGTGTCCAACGCCGCCAGCCGATCCAGAAAGGCGGCGCCATCGCCGGCGGCCGCCAAACTGTCTTCGGCGGTCGTCCCCAGAACGGGCGCGGGTCGGTCGGCGTCGAACGGCACCGCGCTCGCCACCACGATCACCGCCTCCAAGGAACGCGATACGCCCGGCATCGGTGCCACCGTCACCTCGGCGTCGCCGGGACCGGGCCAATCGAATTGGGTGGCGGCGGCCAACGTTCTCGCCTGATGTCCGGTCGGTGCGACGCGCACCACGGTGCCGTCGGCCTGCCAGACATAGAGCGCGAGATAGACGCGGCCGCCACCGACACGCGCACGAACCCGCAGCGGCTCGCCCGGCCGGTAGACTTGACGGTCGAGCGTCGCCTCCACCAACGGCGCGCCGCCACCGCCAAGCCGGATCACACGCGCCCGCAACGCGCCGTGCCGTCGATCGCCCGTCGCCGCGTCCACCCGCCAGCGTTCCTCATGCGGCAATCCATGTTCGAGAATCCGCAGCGCCGCCGCGACGCCCTCGCGATCGACCACGGTGGCCTCTGGTGCATCGTGCTGGTCGAGCGCATCCGTCACCAGCCGTGCTCGCGCCAACGTCAACGCCGCCGCGTCGAGCTCGTCCCGGCGTAATCCGCGCCCGGCCTCGGCCGTGCCCTCGGCCCGGTGCATGCCGGCACCCACCCGGCCGCCATCCCGGGTCAAGGGCAGGAAGCGCGCCGGGACGGTGGTCATGGCCATCCGCGCCATCGCCCGCGCCTCACCCCTGCTGCTGGCCACCCGCAGATGCACGTCGGCTCGGTCGCCCAGATCCCAGACCTCCCCCTCCAAGGTCAGGTCCAACGCCACCGGGGCATCGTCCATATGCCGCAGCGGCCGGGACACCCCCAAAGGCCGCGCCGCCAGCCGGCGAATCAGATGGTCCGCCACCTGATCGAGAAACCAGTCGGCCAGCGGACTGCGCTCACCGGACCGCCGCAGCCGCGCCGCGACCGTCGCCCCGGGGTCGACCGTCAGCCGCACATGCTCCGCCAGAGCCACCCCGGCCCGCCGGGCGGCAACGGCGGGCGTTGTCGCGATCAGCGCTTCAACCGTCAGGGGTATTGCGACCGGTCCCAGGACCGCGAGCGCACGGCCGGTCTCATCCCCGGCAACCGCCACCAGCACGGCCGACAGCGCCACCCCGCCGCGCGTCGGAGTCGCGCGCGGCGCCACCAGGACCTCGGCCGCCACCGACCGCAGCAGCGCGCGCGAGCCCGTGCCGTGAAAACTCAACGCCTCATCCCACACGGCCGGTAGGTCCCGGCGCGTGACGACCCGCCGGCCCGCCGGAGCCGTGGCGAGCAGCGCCGCCGTCAGCTCATCGTCCAACGCCCGGACCACCGGCTCGGGCAGGCCAGTCTCGTCCGGATCGACCGGCCGCACCGCCACGGACGTCGCCGATCCAGCCGCCCGCCAGATTTCCTGGGCCAAGGTCGCGTAAGCCGCGGACGACGCGCCCGCGCGTCCGGTCGCTGGGAGAACACACAACAGCATCAGCAGAAGACAGGTGGCCGGGACGCGGGTCATCGCCACATCTTCTCGACGATCAATTGTTTGGATGTGACCCGCACCCGGAACAAAAAATGCGATCCCCCGGTCCTTGGGAGGCTCTGGTCGGCATACCGTACATACAGATCGAACCCGTGCCCCCGGATCGCCACCACGCGCATGTCAAGCAGCCGAAAGGACGGACGGCCGCCGTGACCCGGCGCGTTCGCATAATGAGCCCGGAGGGTCTCGACGATATCGGCGCGGTGTCGCGCAAGGAACGCGTGAACAGCCTCGGGATTCCGTCCCGGCCGATGAAAGCCGCCGACCGGCGAGACGGCCCGGTTCTGGCTCAGCGCCGCCACATCGACGACCGGCCGGGAAGGCGTCGTGGAGCGGCTGGTGGCGGGCGATACGGGACGCGCTGCCGGACGCGGCGCGGGAGAGGCGAACGACCGTGCCGGAACGCTCGCCAGCAGCACCCCCGGGTCGCCCGACACACTCGCCGTCTGCACCCGTTGAAACAACCGCCGGGCGGCGTAACTCATCTCATCGTCCAGATGGCTCTCGATTTCGTCCAAGGTGATCGTGCCGTCACCGTTGCCGCCGGGGCCCTTGTCGGCGGCGCCGTACAACCCGGCCAACAGATGCCGCGTGAACAGCCCGAGCTTGGCTTCATGATCCCAGCTCGCCACCTGATCGTCCTGGGCGGCGGCGATCACCGTCATGCCCGCAGCGCGTGGTGACGGTGCCGTCTTGAGGTAGACCGGCGAGGCCGAGGGAATCAGCCAGCCACCCGCCGAGTTGCCGGAGAAACAAGCGTCCAGCAGCACGGTGGTCGACCGGGTCTCCAGCTTGGCCAGGTTGGCCAGCAGCAGGTCCAAGGCATAACCGTTGATCTCCGGCGTCGCCGGATCGGCGTCCACCGGCACCAGATAGCCGCGCTTGTCGCGCAACCCGGGCAGGCCGTGGCCGGAATAATACACCAGCACATCCGACCGTTCCGACCGGATCCACGACCACAGCTTGCCCCGATGTTCCCGGGCGTTGCCGAACACCGAGTTCATGTGCGCCTGGGTCGCGTCGCGCAGGTCGATGACGTTGCCCTCGCGATAACCAAGCACATCGATGACGAAGCGCCGGATCGACGCCGCGTCGTTGTCGGCGTAGATCACCGGCGGCAGGCCGTTGCCGTAATTCCGATTGCCGATGATCACGGCGATCGAGTCGCGGTTCCGCGTCGGCCGCCCGGACCCATCCGGCACGGACGCATCCCGTGCGGCTGTGTTCAACACGGAGGCGAGCAACGGTCTCGGCGTCGGTACCGGCACGGTGTCAGCCCCGGCATCCGCCGGCACCGTGGCGGTCATCAAAACCGTCGCGAGCATGGCTGAAACGCGCATGGTCCCTCCCGCCTTCGCTGTTCGCACGTCGATCGACATCATCGATCCGTGCGCCCCATGGCACTCTTCAGTTTATAGAACGCCCCAGCAGGCGTTTTCCGTCACTCTCCTTGTCGTTTCGCCGCCGCCTCGGCCATCACACAGAGAATCTCAAACATCAGTGTCGCGCCCAGCAGCGCCGTGTTGCCGCTGGGATCGAACGGCGGGGAGACCTCGACCACATCACCGCCGACGACGTCCACGCCCGACAAGCCACGGATCAACCGCTGCGCCTCGAACGCCGTCAGGCCGCCGAATTCCGGCGTGCCGGTGCCCGGGGCGAAGGCCGGGTCGACGGCGTCGATGTCGAAGCTGACATAGGTCGGACCATCACCGACCACCCGTCGCGCCTCGGCGATCACCGCTTCCAACCCCATGCAGGGGATGTCGTGCATGTAGATCACCCGCATGCCGTTCTGATGGCTGAAGGCCCAGACATCGCGCTCGGTGATCGCACCGCGAATGCCGATCTGCACCGTGCGGGCTGGGTCGAGCACCCCTTCCTCCACCGCCCGGCGGAACGGCGCGCCATGGTGAAAGCGCGAGCCGAGATAGTCGTCGCCGGTGTCGCAATGGGCGTCGATCTGGACCATCCCGACCGGCCGCTCGCGCCCCAGCGCCCGCAGGATCGGCAGGGTGACCGAATGATCGCCGCCGGCGCTCAGTGGCACCAGCCCGGCCGCCGCCACCCGATCGTAGAAGGCGCCGATCTCGGCGTGGGCGTCCTCCAGCCGGAACGGTTTCTCGACCCAGGCATCGCCGATGTCGGCGATCCGCGCCAGCTCGGTGGGACAGACCCCGGTCGCTTGGTTGATCCGCCGCATCATCGAGGACTGATTGCGGATCTCGCGCGGGCCGTGCCGGGCGCCCGGGCGGTTGGTCACCCCGCCGTCGAACGGCACGCCGATCAAGGCGATCTCCAGCTCCGACCAGTTCTCGGTGAACGGCGCCCGCATCAGGGTCGGGATGCCGACATAGCGCGGTTGACTCAACGTGTCGGTCTTGTCGGTCATGGCCGTTCCTCTCTGTTGCGATGGGTGCCGGATGATGGACACCGCCGCTTGGCGCGATCAACCCCGAGGGCTACTCTCGTCCTCTCACCGAGAGAGGTCCTCATGACGGATTACGTGCCGGGAACCGGCGACGATTGGGCGCGGATCGAGCCGCGCGACGCCGGGTTCGATCCCAGCGGGCTTGAAGCCGCCATGGCCTTCGCGGTCGACCATGAATCGACCATGAACCGCGACATCGCCAAGGCCTTGGAGGGTGGTCATTTCTCCGAGCCGCCGCCGCTCGGCGACATCATCGGGCCGACCGCGCCGCGCGGCGATCCCAGCGGCATCATCCTGCGCGGCGGCCGCATCGTCGCCGAATGGGGCCCGACCCACCGCGCCGACATGACGTTCTCGGTCACCAAATCCTACCTGTCGATCATCGCCGGGCTGGCGGTCGACGACCGGATCATCCCCGACATTCGCCATCCGGTGGGCGAGTTGGTCGACGATGGCGGGTTCGAGGCCGAACAGAACCGCGCCATCACCTGGGAGCATCTGCTGCAGCAGACCAGCGAGTGGGAGGGCACGCTGTTCGGCAAGCCCGATCTGGTCGACCGCCACCGGCAGCTCGACCTGCCGCCCGGCGCGCCGTCCAAGAAAGGCACCCACCGCGATCTGCAACCACCGGGGGCGTTCTGGGAATACAACGACGTCCGGGTGAACCGGCTGTCGCTGGCGCTGCTGCGGGTGCTGCGCCGACCATTGCCGGAGATCTTGCGCCGCCGGATCATGGACCCGATCGGCGCCTCCGACGATTGGAGCTGGCACGGCTACATCAACTCCTGGGTCGAGGTTGCCGGCGGTGGCGGCCAGCCGATGCCCTCGGTTTCCGGTGGCGCGCATTGGGGCGGTGGCTTGTTCATCCCGGCCCGCGACCACGCCCGGGTCGGCTTGCTGATGCAGCGCGGCGGGCAGTGGGGCGGGCGGCGCCTGCTGTCCGAGGATTGGGTCAAGGCGTGCACCACGCCGTCCGCGCTGAACCCGCATTACGGTTATCTCTGGTGGTTGAACGGCGACGGCAAACACTACCCCAGCGCCCCGGCCAGCAGTTTCTTCGCCATGGGCGTCGGCTCCAACGTCATCTGGATCGATCCAACCCTCGACCTCGTGGCGGTGGTGCGTTGGATCGACAAGCCGCATGTCGACGGCTTCATCCGTCAGGTGATGGCGGCGCGGACATGACCGACGCTGATAAGCCCGGCCCCGACAAGCCCGGCCCCGGCAACACGGGCACCGACCACGCCGGCGTGATCGCCCATCCGCCGTTCCTCTATGCCGGTGCCCTGGTGGCGGGGGCGGTCCTCGACTGGATCGTGCCGCTGCCACTGCTCGCTCCCGGGACCGGCATGGTGCCGGGGATCGCGCTGATAGCGGCGGCCCTGCTGTTGGCCGGGTGGTGCTTTCGGCTGTTCACCAAGGCCGGCACCAACCTGCCGACCAACAAGCCGAGCACCGCGATCGTCACCACCGGGCCGTACCGGTTGTCGCGCAACCCGATCTATGTGGCGCTGACCACCCTGTCGGTCGGCATCGCCCTGTGGGTCAACAGCGCCTGGATGCTGGGACTGATCGTGCCGACGCTGGTGGTGATGACCGTCGGCGTGATCCGGCGCGAGGAACAATACCTGGAGGCCAAGTTCGGCGACGACTACCGCAGCTACAAAGCGCGCGTGCGGCGCTGGCTTTAGGGCGGGGCTAAACGTCCAACGCCGGCGGCAGGTAAGTCCCGCGCGGCACGCCGACCTCGACGGCGGCGCCGATGGCGTGGGCGAACCCCTCGAAGACACCGAGGTACCATAGCCCGGCATAACCGGCAGCCTCGGGGATGAGCGCGATCCCCAGAACGATCAGGAACGGCGGGCCGACCAGGGAAACCGCCGCCATCGCCGCGAGTGCCCCCGCCGCCGCCCAGCGTTCCGTGTCATAGTCCTTCGAACGCACGATCCACCCGCGAACCACACGCCGCCACGCGCCGGGGATCATGGCGATCAGGCTGAAGGTCGACAGCGCCAAATGCAGCCCGGTGGGCACCACGGTGGAGAAGATCATGGCGTAGAGCCAGATGTAGTCGCCTTGCGTCTCGTCCCGCCGCAGATCGTCGAACAGGCCCTGCAAATCCAAGAGCGGCGCGGCGGCGACGCCGTTCATCGCGTGGACCGTCAGGATCAACGACCAGCCAAGCCCGGTGAACAACACCAACGCGGCGCCGGCATCGAGCACACCCCATCCGATCGCCGACCAGCCGGAGCGGACGCCCCGGCGCAGGCACCACCGCGTCACGCCGATCGACAGCCAGTCGAACACCCCGTTCAGCAGCGGCAGCACCCCGAGAAACAGCAGCACCGCCGCAACCGCTCCGACAGTCTGTTCCGGTACCGGGATGGCCGCCGCCAGGACCAGTAGACAGAGCACCCCAACCACCAGAGCGAGGTAACCGAACCGCGCACCCCCCCGCCGCACCGCCCAGGCGACTGCGACTGCGCCTGCGACTGCGACTGCGACTGCGACTGCGCCGCCCGAGCGTAACTCCTCTGTCAACCCGAAGGCAG
>JABMNR010000071.1 GCA_013203465.1 Alphaproteobacteria bacterium | reverse complement strand
CCCGTTCGCCTGCATCGCCGCCGGCATCGCCTCGCTGTGGGGGCCGGCCCATGGCGGCGCCAACGAGGCGGTGCTCAACATGCTCGGCGAGATCGGTCACAAGGACAACATTCAGGAGTACATCGCCAAGGCGAAGGACAAGGACGATCCGTTCCGCCTGATGGGTTTCGGCCACCGGGTGTACAAGAACTACGACCCGCGCGCCAAGGTGATGCAGGCCTCCTGTCACGAGGTTCTGGCCGAGCTGAACCTGGACGATCCGCTGCTGGAATTGGCGATGGAATTGGAGAAGATCGCGCTGGACGATCCCTACTTCGTCGAGAAGAAGCTGTTCCCGAACGTCGACTTCTACTCCGGCATCGTGCTCAAGGCGTTGGGCTTCCCGACCTCGATGTTCACCGTCTTGTTCGCCGTGGCCCGCACGGTCGGCTGGGTCGCCCAGTGGATGGAGATGATCAACGATCCGACCCAGAAGATCGGTCGCCCGCGCCAGCTGTACAACGGTCCGGCGCAGCGCCCGTTCCCGCCGCTCGACCAGCGCTGAGGCGGCACGCCGTTTCGCACCGACACGAAGGGCGGCTCCTCGGGCCGCCTTTCGCCCGTCATGCGGTCCGGCCGATCTCCTCCAGCACCACCTCGGCGGCGCGTATGGAAGGGTCCTGGCCCTCATGCAGCAGCATGGCGCGCACCGCCTCGCTAGCGGCATCCTGTTCGGCACGGGCGCGCGGATCGTCGAACAATCGTTCGAGCGCCACGGTCAACCGCTCGGGCGTACAGTCCTCTTGCAGGAACTGCGGCACCACCCGGCGTCCCAGCAATTTATTGGTCAGCACCACCGAATCCGGGTCGACCAGCTGCCGCGCGATGATCGCCGACAGCGCGTTGACCCGATAAGCGACCACCGTCGGCACGCCCGCCAGGGTCAGCTCCAGCGTTACCGTCCCCGATGCCGCCAAGGCCACACCGCACGCGGCGTAGGCATCCGCCTTGTGCCGATGATCGGTGACTAGGGTGACCGGCGCAGGCCAAGCTTCGACGCCTTGGCGCACCTGCTCCGCGACCACCGGCACCGTGGGCAACACCACTTGTAAGTTGGCGTATCGCGGCGCCAACCGTGCGACGGTCTCGCCAAAGATCGGCAGCAGTCGCTTGACTTCGCCCGGCCGCGACCCCGGGAACACGCCCAGAACCGGCGCCCCCTTGGGCAGGCGGTGGCGGGCGCGGAACCGGGCGCCATCACCTGCCGGACGCGTTGCCACCGGATGGCCGACGAACGTCGCGGGCAGACCATGCGGCTCGAAATATGCCGGCTCGAACGGGAACAGCGTCATCAATCGGTCGAGATAACGCGCAATCACCTTGGCCCGGCCCGGCCGCCACGCCCAGACCGTCGGCGGCACCCAATGGATCAGCCGCGGCCCCTTCCCACCCGCCTTCGCGCGCCGCGCGTGCAGGCGCTTCTGAACACGCATGGTGAAGGCCTTGGAATCAATCGTCACCACGGCGGCGGGTTGCGCCGACCAGGCGGCGTCGACCATCTCGGACACCCGTTTCAGCAGCTTCGGTATCTTGGGCAAGATCTCGACGATGCCCATGACCGCCATCTCGGAAATCGCAAACCGGCTGACCAACCCCTCGGCCATCATCTGCTCGCCGCCCACTCCGTCGAACCGCACGCGCCCGTCGGTCCTCTCCCTGAGCGCGCGCATCAAGCTAGCGCCGAGCGCATCGCCGGATGCCTCCCCGGCGATCAGGAAAATCAGCGGGGCGTCACGTTCCGCGCCGCGATCGGTCTCGCGGGCAGTCACGCCTGCGGTCCAAACGAGCGAGCCACGATAAACATCCCCGCGTCACGCGCCGCCGCCTCGGCTTCCGCGCGATCGACAATGAGCGTCGCCTCGGCTTCCAAAGCCATGCCACGAAACCCGGCCGCGATGGCGGCGCGAATGGTGTCCGGTCCAACCGTCGGCCGGTCGGCGCGCGCCTCCTGCCCCGGCTTGGTACCCTTGACCAAGATCGGCCCCGGTCCGTCGCGCCGCAACGCTCCGGCCCGCTCGATCATGGCGTCGGTGCCCTCCACCGCCTCGACCGCCAGAACCAGCCCCTCCTGCACGGCGACCGCCTGTCCCACATCCTCGGCGCCCATGGCCCGGAGCACGGCGATACCACGCGCGATGTCGGCGTCAGCGGCCGCGTCAACCGCCTCTCCCGCTATGAGGCCGGCGGGGACCAGATAGCCGCCCAGAATGTCTTCGACGCCAATCACGCGGAATCCGTCCTTCTCCATCTCCCTGACGATCACCGACAGCAAACCGTCATCGCCGAACACACGAGTGCCCGCGCGGGCCAACGCGATCGCCGACCGCCGGTCCAAACCCAGGGACGACAAGCTCGGCCGCCGCATCGGCCCGGCCATTACGATCTCGGTACAGCCGACGTCGTGCAACCGCTTCAGGGTGTTGGACGTGGCCCCAAGTTTCATCCAGGCGTGATCGAGACCGTCGACCGTCGCCGGATCGGTCTGTTCCTCAAAGGCGATCACGAAGACCCGCCGCCCCTCCGCCACCGCGCGCTCGGCGATGCGTCGGGGCAGCGAGCCACCGCCCGCCAGTATGCCAAGAGCACCATCAGCCATCGGACCGCCTCAGCCGTCGCCGGCTTCCCCCGGCTGACAGATCTTGCGGGAACTGTCGGCTTGGATGAAGTCGACCATTTCCATCACCGGCGCGGACTTGGTGAATTCCTCGGCCACTTCGGCAAGGCGTTCCTGGAACGTACCCTCGCTGGCGAACAACAGACGATACGCCTTACGAACGTCGTTGATCTCCTCGCGGCTCAAACCCCGGCGCTTCATGCCAACCAGATTGACCCCCGAAAGCCGAGCCCGGTCACCCACCACCGATCCGAACGGAATCACATCCCGCTCGACGCCTGTCATACCGCCCACCATGGCATACCGCCCGATCCGGACGAACTGATGCACCGCCGACAGGCCGCCCAAAACGGCGAAATCCATGACTTGAACATGCCCCGCCAGGGTCGCGTTGTTCGCCATGATCACGCTGTCGCCAACTTGGCAGTCATGCCCGACATGGGTGCCGACCATGAACAGACAGCCATCGCCGACCTTGGTCAGCATGCCGCCGCCCTCGGTGCCGGGGTTCATGGTCACGTGCTCGCGGATCACGTTGTTGGCGCCAATCTTCAGTTCCGACGGCTCGCCTCTGTATTTCAAATCCTGCGGCCGCAGACCGATGCTGGCGAACGGGAAGATTTCCGTGCCCGAGCCAATGCGGGTGCGCCCACCGATCACGACATGGCCTTGGATCACGCAGTTGTCGCCCACAACCGCCTCCGGGCCGATCAGGCTGTACGGGCCGATGCGAACACCCACGCCAAGAGAGGCCCCCGGCTCGATCACCGCTGTTGGGTGAATCTCAGTGGCCACCCGCACGCACTCCGTCAACGGTCTAAAATCATGGCTGAATACGTCGCCTCGGCGACCACGGCGCCGTCAACCCGGGCCACGCCTTCGAATTTCCACACCGGTCCACGGTTGCGGATCTTTTTGACGTGAACACGCATTTGATCCCCCGGAACCACCGGTTTACGGAACCGCGCGTTGTCGATCGTCATGAAATAGACGAGTTTGCCCTCGCTCTCCGCCCCAAGTGTCGCGACCACGAGGCAACCGGCGGTTTGCGCCATGGATTCGATGATCAACACCCCAGGCATCACCGGGCGCTGGGGAAAATGGCCGGCGAAGAAGGGTTCGTTGATCGTGACGTTCTTGAGGCCGACGCAGCCGACATTCGGCTCGAACTTCTCGATCCGGTCAACCAGCAGAAAGGGATAGCGGTGCGGAATCAGATCCATGACCCGCATCACGTCGATGTCGGTTTCCCGCACCGTTGTCGCCGCTTCCGTGACGGCCGCTTCAGCTTCACTCATTCTCGGTGCCCCTCGTCTCGTCTCCAGGACGTTGGCCTAGGCGTTTGACCGCGGCGACTTGCCGCCGGAACTCGCGCGCCGGAACCGCCGGAGCGCCCCCATAGGCACCGCCGGCGGGAAGGCTCCGTGTGACTCCGGACTGGGCCATGATCTGCACACCGTCACCAATGTCGAGGTGACCGGCCATCCCCACCTGTCCGCCCACCATGACGTGATCCCCGAGCTTTGTGCTGCCCGATATGCCGACTTGCGCAACGATAATACAGCCTCGCCCAACCACGACGTTGTGGCCGATCTGCACGAGATTATCAATCATCGTACCCCGACCGATCACGGTGTCGGGGCCGGCCCCCCGGTCGACCGTGCTGTTCGCACCGATCTCGACATCATCCTCAATGATCACCCGGCCGAGTTGCGGCATCTTAAACGGCCCCTCCCGGTCCATCTCAAAGCCGAAGCCCGGTTGGCCGATACGCGCGCCTGGGTAGATGAAACAACGGGCGCCGACGTCACAATGCGACAGGCTGGCGCCCGCGCCGATTTCCGTTGCCTCGCCCACCGTCACCGAGGCACCGATGACCGCGTTCGACCCGACACGCACACCCGCCGCCAACACGGCTCCATCCTCGATCACCGCGCCGGCGGCGATCGAGACCCCGGCGGCGAGAACGGCGTCCGGATGCACGACCGCTGACGGATGCACGCCGGGTTCGACCGGTGGTTCCGGATGGAAAGCCCGGGAAAGCCTGGCGAAATTCCGCCGCGGCAGAGGCGTCACCAACAGAGCCATGCCTTTGGGCGCTTGTTCGGCAAAGGCCGCGACGACTAAGCAGGCGCCCGCGTCCGACGTCCGGAAATCAGCGGCATAGCGGCGGTTTTCCAAAAAAGACAGATGCTCCGGTCCCGCCTCGTCCAGCGCCGCCACGTCGCGAATGGTTCGATCCGGATCGGCCGCGCCAGCCAAGGTGGCGCCGGTCATCTCGGCGAGTTCGCCAAGCCGAAACGGGCCAGCGAACGGGAAAAACCGAGGGTCGACCATGGTTCCCTCTACTTCAACGATGGTAAGGCCACGTCCACGCTTGGCAGGCGCTCATCCAATCGCGCCAGCACTTGTTCGGAGATATCGAGGGTTTTCTCGGCGATAACGATCTGACTCTTGAACAAGACCACCTTGATGCCGTTGTGCTCCGCGATCTCCGCCACGACGCCGACCAAGGTCCGGCGCACCTCGTTCATCGCCTTCGCGAATGCCTCGTCCAGCGTTCGTTTACGAGACTGTACGCCGCGCTGTACCTCGGCGACCTCGGTTTGAAAATCTTTGACGCGCTGCTGATAGGCTTCCGGCGATAGGATCGCGCGTTGCTGTACGAGTTCTTGTTCCGCTTGCCGCAGTCGGCGCTCCTCCGCCGTCACCTCTTCCTGATAGGTGTCACGGCGAGCATCGATCTTCGTCTGGATGACCTTGGCGGCTTTCGAGGCACGCATCACGCCTTGAACGTCGACCACGGCGATCGGCAGCTTGGCCTCTTGCGCCTTAGCGGGCACCAACGCCACCGCACCCACCAGAACGGCGACGACCGGAGCTAGCGCGATCATCAGCAGAACCGCCAGCCGACGGGTCATTTGCTGTCTCCTCAGAACCGGGTTCCGAAGCTGAACCTAATCAACTCCGTCTTGTCGAAGTCTTCTTTCGCCACCGCCTGACCGGCATCCACCCGGACCTGGCCAAGTCCCGTGCTCACCGCCACGCCAAAACCCATGGATACCCGCACCGACGACACATCCCGTACCTCGGTGCCGTTGTCGTCGACGTTGAACAAACTGCCGGCATCAGAAAACAGGAACGTCTTCACACCAAGATCTTCCGGCAGGCCGGACGGGAACGCCAGTTCGATCGTGCCGACATAGTATTGGTTGCCGCCCAAGGCGTCACCCGTGTTGATGTCGCGCGGACCGATACCGGAACGTTCGAAGCCACGTATCGTGTTGGCGCCGATAAAGAAGCGCTCGCCAATTGAGACGTTCTCGCCCAACCCAGTGATCGACCCGAGTTGGCCCAGAAACGACAAGCCCCAGGTCTCGTTGATTGGGTAGTAATACGCTCCTCTCATGCTAAGCCGGAAAAACCTTTCGTCGCCGCCGGCGCCGGCGATCTCGGTGGTAAGTCGACCGATATAGCCGTCGCGCGGATCAAGCCGGTTATCACGTTTATCATACGTCAGGGTTTGCCCGAACTGAGACACCAGAGTGGTGCCCGCCTGATCGCGAATGAATCGTGAAGCGTCATCCTCTATATCTTTAATTTCAGTCTGTTCTAATCTGTAGTTAATAGTTTGATTTATGTCTGGAGCAAGCTCGTATCCGGCACGAAGCACGGCGCCGACGCGCAATTCGTCGAACGAGCTTTCCCTCTGATTGCGTTCGATACGGAACAGATCGAAGCCCGCCGACACGTCGCGGCCCAGGAAGTAGGGCTCGGTGAACGCGATATCGAATTTCGTCGATCTGGTGGAACCGGAAACACTGAACCGTAAATCTTGACCACGGCCAAGCAGGTTGCGCTCGCGGATGCCGACATCGCCGATGACCGCGTCGACGGTGGAATAGCCGACGCCGAATGAGATCTCGCCGGTCGATTGTTCCTCGACCTCGACGGTGACTTTCGTGGTGTCGGGTGACGACCCTTCGGTATTCTGAACGCTGACTTTCTTAAAGAAACCGAGATTTCGGATACGCCGTTCCGAGCGGCGCAACCGAGCGGTGTTGAAGGCATCGCCCTCAACCAACTGCATCTCGCGCCGGATCACCCGATCAAGGGTTCGCACGTTACCCTCGATATCGATGCGCTCGACGAAAATCTTCGACGCCTCGCCGATCTGGTAAACTAGGTCGATGCGTTGGTTCTCGCGGTCGCGGTTAATCTGCGGACGCACGTCGACAAACGCATAACCGAGCGTGCCGAGTTTGTCGGTAATCGCGTCGACGGTGTCGTCGACCAGGGTCGAATCGTACCGTTCGCCCGGCTCGGTGAGCACCAAGGGCCGTAAGTCCTCGTCAGTCAGCCGCGGCAGCCCGATTTCAAACTGGCTTTCGCCGAATTCGTAGACCTCCCCCTCCTCGATCGTGAACGTCACAACGAAGGATTCGCGGTCGGGCGCCAATTCAGCCACCGCCGACAACACCTGAAAATCGGCATACCCGGTCCTCAGATAAAACCGCCGTAACAACTCGCGATCGAAGCTGAGCCGATCGGGGTCGTAGGTGTCGTTGGTCGTCAGGAACCGGTAGAATGCGTACTCTTTGGTCTGAATCACACCGCGCAGCGTCGAATCGCTGTATTTCTGGTTGCCCAAGAACGCGATGGTTCGAACCGGAGTCAATGTGCCTTCCTCGATCTCGAAGATGAGGTCGACCCGGTTCTGCGGCTGTTGGATAACCTTGGGTTCGACGACAACCGAGTACCGACCCGACCGGCGGTAAATCTCGACGATCCGCTGCACGTCCTGCTGCACCCGGGTGCGGGTGAAGACCAAGCGCGGCCGTAATTGTACCTCGGCCTCCAGCTCGGAATCCTCGATACGGTTGTTCCCCTCGAAGGCGATGCGGTTGATGATCGGGTTCTCGACCACCGCCACCACCAGGGCATCTCCCTGCCGCCGGATGGTCACGTCGGCGAACAGGCCCGTGGCGAACAGCGCCTTCAACGACCGGTCCAGCCGATTTTCGTCCAACGTATCGCCCGCCTGGATCAGCATGTACGAGCGCACGGTGGCCGGATCGATGCGTTGTGCGCCCTGGACCACGACCTCGGAGACCAGCCCCGAGCCGGTTTGTGCGACCGCCGTCGATGCCCCCGGAATCAGCGCAAGCGTGCTGAAGCCGGCAAGCTGCACGGCAAGCAACACTGCCGCGATCCAACACGTCGTATATGTCGGCAAGGGCTTCCCCCCGGTCGGCTGATCCACGTCATCGCCCCCTTGAAGCGGGCGACTATAGCGCTGGCTCATTGTGCGGGAAACCTATGAAAATCGAATTAGTTACCGGCCATCTAGCCAAGCAGGGAACCAATGTAATCAACCACCTGCAATCGGACCAGATCGTTCCATGTCACGAACAACATCAGCGCCACGACGAGGCTCAAGCCGGCGATCGACGCCCACTCCTGCGCCCGCTCCCCAAGGGGACGCCCGCGAAACACCTCGATACCGTAGAACAGCAAATGCCCTCCATCGAGAATCGGGATGGGAAACAAATTGATCAGGCCGAGATTGATCGACAGCACGGCGGTAAACCAGATCGTGGTCACCCAGCCGCTTTGAGCGACCGAGCCGGACATATCCGCGATCCGGAGTGGCCCCCCCAACTCATCGGTGCCCCGGGTTCCGGCGATCATCTGACCGACCGCCTCGAGCGTCTGCACGACGATCGCGCCGGTTTCCCGCGTGGCAACCACCACCGCATGCAACGGGTTGAGATGTTCGGTCACCACTTGGTTCGAACGCACGCCGAGTTGGCCGAAGGTGTGTTCGTTGCCGAACCGGTCGGTCTCGGTCACCGCCCTTGGGGTCACGTCAAGCGTCAGACGGGCACCATCGCGCTCGATGAGCATGACGATCCGATTCCCAGGCTGCTCGAACACCAACCGCCGCAGATCCGAGAACCGTTCGATGGCCACGCCGTCAGCTTCGACGATCACATCCTGCGCCATCAGTCCGGCATCGTCCGCCGCCGATCCCGCAACCACCTCGTCGACGATCGGCGGGGCGTAGGGCCGGCCCGCGATCGCGTAAAGGCTGGCCAAGAGTATGATCGCGAACAGGAAGTTAGCGATTGGTCCGGCCGCCACGATCGCCGACCGCGCGCCAAGGGACTTGCCGTGGAACGTAACGTCGCGCTCTGCCTCGCTGAGGCCACTGTCGTCCACCGAACCGGCGCTGGCCGGGTCGGTATCGCCGAACATCTTGACGTAGCCGCCCAGGGGAACCGCCGAAATCTTCCAGCGTGTCCCGGACGCCGCTGTCCAGCCAAACACCTCCGGGCCGAACCCGATAGAGAACACATCGACGCGCACGCCGGCCCGGCGCGCCACCCAGAAATGCCCCATCTCGTGCACGAACACGAGCACGGTTAAAATGGCAAGAAACGGTAGTACATAATCGACGAGGCCGGTGATCATACTCGACGCGTCCTCCAGTGCTTGCGACCCCCGCCCGCTGGCGGGACTTTAGTCATGGCTGGCCCCGAGCGCAACGCGTGGTCGCGTAAACCCCTCGGCAATCACCGCACGGGCCGTCGACCGTGCCCGCCGATCGGCCTCGAACACCGAATCCAACCCATCAACGGGATGGGACGGCACCCGTGACAGCGTCTCCGCGACCACCGAGGCGATATCGGTAAACCCAATACGATGGTCGATAAACGCCATCACCGCCTCTTCGTTGGCGGCATTCAGCACGGTCGGTGCGTCACCGCCGGCGCGCAATGCCGCGCGCGCCAGCTCAAGCGCCGGAAAGCGGGCATCGTCCGGTGCGCGGAAATCAAGCCTCCCCAGCGCCGCGAGATCGAGCCGGGGACTCGGAGCCGGCATGCGGTCCGGCCACGCCAGCGCGTAGGCAATCGGCGTCCGCATATCGGGCGTGCCAAGCTGCGCCAGCACCGAGCCGTCCACATACGCCACCAAGCTGTGAACGATCGATTGCGGATGCACCAGCACCTCGATCCGATCCTCCGGCATAGCGAACAGATGGTGTGCCTCGATCAGCTCCAGCCCCTTGTTCATCATGGTCGCCGAATCGATCGAGATTTTCACCCCCATCGACCAATTCGGATGGGCTACCGCCTGCTCCGGGGTCTTGGCGATCATGTCGGGCCAGGTCAAATCCCGGAACGGCCCGCCCGACGCCGTTAGAATGATCCGCTCGATCGCCGACCGCCGCTTGGTTTCGAACACTTGAAAGATCGCATTATGCTCGGAATCGACCGGCAGAATGGTGCAACCCGCCGCCTTGGCCTCCGCGGTGAACACGTCGCCGGCGCACACCAAAGCCTCCTTGTTGGCCAACGCAACGACACCGCCACGCCGAACCGCTGCCAAGGTTGGCGCCAATCCCGCCGCGCCAACGATCGCGGCCATGGTCCAGTCGGCGTCCCGTTCGGCCGCCGTGACCACCGCCTGCGGCCCAGCCGCCACCTCAATCTCCGTCCCAGCCAGCGCGTCGCGCAGTTCCGCAAGGCCCGCCGGATCCGCTAACGCCACGAATCGCGCGCCCACGCGCCGGGCTTGTTCGGCCAGCAGGGCCGCGTTGCGGCCGGCGGCCAAGGTATCGACCTGAAACCGATCGGGATGCCGCTCGATCAAGTCCAAGGTGTTGCACCCGACCGACCCGGTCGACCCAAGGATGGTGATCCGCCTTACCATGCCAACACGCTGCGGCCGCTGATCCAAACCGCCGCCGCCACCAACGGCAACACGGTCAGCTGACCATCCACCCGATCCAACACGCCACCATGTCCAGGAATCAACACACCGGAATCCTTTACCTCAAACCGCCGTTTCACCGAGGACTCAAGTAGGTCGCCTACCTGCGCCGTCAACGCCAGGACAATCGCCACCGGCACCAGTACCAGCAGGCGGGCATCGCCGATGACTGCCGTCGTGATCCCGGCGACCACAACCGCCGCCACCGCTCCACCAGCCAGCCCCGCCCACGTCTTGGAAGGACTGACCCGAGGCCAGAGGCGCGGCCCGCCAATCGTCCGCCCGGCCGCATAGGCCCCGACATCCACCGCCACGACAGTGGCGATCGCCCATACCACGGTTTCGAGCCCCAGGCTCGGCAGCTCCCGCATCCACAGCACCGCGATGGCGGGAATCGTGATCGACAGCACCGCCGCGGCGGCCCACAACCCGCTCCGCATGCCCATCACCCGGCCCAACGCCATGGTCACCACGTAGGCGCCGATGGCCGCGAACACGCCATGGCTCGCCGTGAAGAGGACGGTGGTCGCCAGCGTCGCGAGACCGAGCGCCGACAGCAGAACGCGCGCCCGCGTGAGTGTGGCCGGTGACGTGGCAACCAAGGCGCCCCATTCCCAGGCCATCAAGAACACGACGATCATCACGGCCAGGGCCAGCGTAACCCCTCCCATGAAGATAACGGCGGCGGCGGCCGGCATGAGAACCAGCGAGGATACGGTTCGGAGCCGCAAATCGCTGCGTGGGGGCGAGTACGGGCCACGGTCCGCGCCGGGATTCGGAGCGCTCAATGGGCCAGCCACAACCGTCTCAGCTCAAGGCTCGGCCGTAGCGCCGCTCACGACGGCCGAATTCATCAAGCGCCGACGCCAGATGGGTACGGTCGAAATCGGGCCACAGCACGTCAAGGAAGACGAACTCGGCATAAGCGACCTGCCACAACAGAAAGTTCGAGAGTCGCTGCTCACCACTGGTGCGGATCACCAAATCCGGATCGGGACAGCCATGGGTCGACAGCCGTGCCGCCAAGGCCGTTTCGTCCACGGCCTCGGGCTTGAGCCGGCCAGCCGCCGCCTCTTCCGCGATCCGGCGCGCCGCCCCGGCGATCTCCGCCCGACCGCCATAGCTGAGCGCCAAGGTAACGGCCAAGCCAGTGTTGTTCCGGGTGGTCCGCTCGGCGTTCTCGATCAACTCGACGATGTCGTCCGAGAGTTGAGTGCGATCGCCGATCACTTGGAAGCGGACATTGCTGCGATGCAGTTCGGCCAACTCGCGGCGGAGATAAAACCGCACCAGCGCCATGATATCGCCGATCTCGGTGGCCGGCCGGGTCCAGTTTTCCGACGAAAACCCGAACAACGTCAGATGGGTCACCCCAAAATCGCTGGCCGCCTCGATGGTTCGACGGACCGCCTTGGCGCCCTCGCGGTGTCCAAAGGTTCTTGGCTTGCCACGCGACCGAGCCCAACGCCCGTTGCCGTCCATGATGATGGCGACGTGCAGCGGCCGATCGGGGCCATCCCCGGCTTCGACCGGGCTGAGCGCGACATCCACCATGGATCAGACCTGCATGATGTCCTGTTCTTTCGCCACCAACGCTTCGTCGATCGCCTTGACGTGCTGGTCGGTCAGCGACTGGATCTCATCCTCGTAAAGATGCCGGTCATCCTGACTGAGATCACCGTCTTTCTCCATCTTCTTGAGATCGTCCATGCCATCGCGGCGGACGTTGCGGACCGCGACACGCGCGGCCTCGGCGTATTTGGACGCCACACGCACCAGCTCACGGCGGCGTTCCTCGGACAAATCGGGCAACGGCACGCGAATCAACTGGCCATCGCTTTGCGGGTTCAAGCCGAGATCGGAATCACGGATCGCCTTCTCGACTGCCTTGACCATCGATTTGTCCCAGACCTGTACCGTCAACATCCTCGGCTCCGGCACGCTGACGGTGCCGAGCTGGCTGATCGGCATTTTCGCGCCGTAGGCGTCGACCTGCAGCGGATCGAAGAGGCTGGTCGACGCCCGTCCGGTCCGGAGAGCGGCAAACTCCGACTTCAGCTTGGCGACGCCGCCATCCATGCGCCGTTCGAGATCGTCGAGATCAATATCCGCCATGCCTGATTACTCCGTAATGATGGTGAACCGGCCATCGCCCCGGACCACTTCAGCGAACGCTCCATTATTGTGAATGGAAAACACCAAGATCGGAATGTCGTTCTCACGGGCCAGCGAGATCGCTGACGCATCCATCACCTTCAAATCGCGTCGCAGCACGTCCATGTAGCTCAGTCGCTCATAGCGTTTCGCATCAGGAACCTTAACCGGATCGGCATCGTAGACGCCATCGACCTTGGTCGCCTTCAGCAGCGCCTTGCATCCCATCTCCGAGGCTCGGAGCGCCGCCGCGGTATCGGTTGTAAAGAATGGGTTGCCGGTGCCGGCGGCGAAGATCACCACCCGCCCTTTTTCCATATGGCGCATGGCGCGTCGGCGGATATAGGGCTCGCACACCGCCGCGATCGGCAGGGCGGACAGTACACGGGTCGCGATCCCGCGGCCTTCGAGGGCGCTTTGCATGGCCAGCGAATTCATCACCGTCGCCAACATGCCCATGTAGTCGCCGGTCGCCCGCTCCATGCCGGCCGCGGCGGCCGACATCCCGCGAAAGATATTGCCGCCGCCAATCACCAGGCACACCTCGACGCCCGTCTCGTGCACCGATTGAATTTCGCCGGCCACTCGATCGACCATCTCGGGGTCGATCCCGTAAGCCAGGTTACCCATTAGGGCCTCGCCCGAGATCTTCAGCAGAACCCGGCTGTACAAAGCCTCGTGAGAGTCCTCATCGCGGCTTGCGTCTTCGTTGGCGTCAGCTCCCAAGATCGTTCCCCCCGCCTCGGTCAGCCTCTGTACTAGGATGCGCTGTTTCAGCTTGCCAACTGAGCCGCGACCTCGGCCGCGAAATCGGTTTCCTCGCGCTCGATGCCTTCGCCGAGCTGGAACCGTACGAACCCGGCAAGCGTCACCGGGGCACCGACGTCCTTGGCGGCGTTCTCGACCACCTTGGCGATCTTGGTCTCATTGTCGATCACGAAGGTCTGCTCCAACAGCACGACTTCTTGGTAGAACTTGCGCAGCCGCCCCTCGACCATCTTGGCGATGATCTCATCCGGCCTGCCGGAATCGCGCGCCTGCTCGACCAACACCGCACGCTCGCGCTCGACGGCCTCCGGATCGAGGTCGTCGGTCGATAGACTCTGGGGGGCGGTGGCCGCCACATGCATGGCGATCTGCTTGCCGAGGCTCTCCAGCTTATGCTTGTCGCCGGTCGACTCCAGCGCCACAAGGACGCCAATCTTGCCCAGCCCGGCCTTCACCGCGTTGTGCACATAGGGCACCACCACGCCATCGGTCACCGACAACTCGGCAACCCGGCGAAAGGTCATGTTCTCACCGATGGTGACGATGTTGTGGGTCAGTTCCTCCGCCACGGTCCGGCCCGAGTCCGGATACGCCGCCGCGTTCAACGCCTCGATATCGGCGCCATGCGCCAATGCCAAGTCGGCGACGTTCGCGACAAAGCTCTGGAAGGTGTCGTTGCGGGCCACAAAGTCGGTCTCGGAGTTGATCTCGACCGCCGTACCCTTAAGCCCGGAGGTGGCGACGGCGACCAATCCCTCGGCCGCCACGCGGCCCGACTTCTTGGCGGCCGCGGCCAGACCTTTGGTGCGCAGCCAGTCGATCGCCGCTTCCAGATCGCCATTTGTCTCGGTCAGCGCCTTCTTGCAGTCCATCATGCCGGCGCCGGTTTTCTCGCGCAGTTCCTTAACCAGAGCAGCCGTTACAGCCATCGTTCGATCCTCATCGCTCGTCGCGTGCATGAACGGCGGCCCCGGTCAAACCGACACCGCCGTCATTTCTCTAAAAAACTCTTCGGCGATCAGGCTTGAACCTTCTCACCCTCAGCCTCGGCCGCCGGCGTCTCGGCCGATTGAGCAACCTCGTCGACGGTCCCGGCGCTGTCATCCGCGGCGACAACTGCGTCAAGGGCAGGTTCGATCGGCGCCTGTTCGCTCTCGCCCACATCCCCGCCGGTGGACTGCATTTCCGCCTGCAGGCCGCTCAGGACTGAATTGGCCAGCAGTTCGCAATAGGTCTCGATCGCGCGCATGGCGTCGTCGTTACCGGGAATCGGGAACTGCACGCCGTCCGGATCGCTATTGCTGTCAAGCACCGCGACCACCGGGATGCCAAGCTTGTTGGCCTCCAGGATCGCCAGGCTTTCCTTGTTGGTGTCGATCACCACCATGATGTCCGGCAGACCGCCCATTTCCTTGATGCCGCCCAGAGCGCGCTCCAGCTTGTCGCGCTCACGGGTCAAACCCAGGGTCTCTTTCTTGGTCAACCCCATCACATCGCCGGACAACGTCTCTTCAAGCTCCTTGAGCCGCTTGATCGAATTGGAAATGGTCTTCCAGTTCGTCAGCATGCCACCGAGCCAGCGGTGATTGACGTAGTATTGCCCCGAGCGCTTGGCCGCGTCGGCAATCATCTCGGAGGCCTGACGCTTGGTGCCAACGAACAGCACCCGGCCTCCGTTGGCCACGACGGCGCGCACCGCATCCAGCGCGCGGTGCAACATCGGCACCGTTTGGCGCAGATCGAGAATATGCACATTGTTGCGCACGCCGAAGATGTAGGGCTCCATCTTCGGGTTCCAGCGCCGGGTGTGGTGGCCGAAGTGAATGCCGGCCTCAAGCAGTTGACGCATCGTAAATGTAGGTAGAGACATGTTTTTCCTCGTCTTTTCCGGTTTCGCCTCCACGAGCAGTCGCCGAGCCAATGTCTCGACACCGGAGCGACGGGCCCAGGCCGGAACCGTCCGGTCGGAGTCCGCCACGCGCTCGTGTGCGGGATTGAACGGGCGTTTGTCTACTCTTCCCGCCGGGCTTTGGCAAGGCCCAGAGGCCGTCGGGAAGGCGCCGATCCCGGCCCTCACCCCGGCCCCCACCCTGGCCTCCATCGTGGTCATGGCCCTGGTGATGTCGCTTGGCGTCGGCGCCGCGCGGGCGAATGATTCCCTGGTGAGCCGCATCACCGAGCGGCTGTGCTACCCACCGAGTGCGGAAACCATGACGCTGAGCAGCGAGGAGATCGCGATCTACGCGCGGTCCGGCCGCCTCACCGGCGCTTACCGCGATATCCAGGGCAGCGACGCGCGCGCCTGGTTCGAGAAATCCACCGCGGGCGCCCTCTGCAGGACCCCGGCCACCGGTGATATGGCGCTGTTTTTTTGCGCCACGGTGACACGCGACGGTCTGGTTCTCGTCCGCGGTCCCCGCCGGTTGTGCTCTTGATCGGGGTTTTGCGGATTTATGCCACGGGTGGTGCCCACGTGGTGTCGGGATCAAGCGGAAACACCGGACGCGGCAGATAGCGCCAGTCGAAATTCGCCAAATTGGGCGAGGTCAACCCGGGCACGTCGACCTCGACAATCCGTTCCGGTGGGAACAAATGATTGAAACCGGCGCGGAAATGACCGCGCGATTTGACCATGATCGACCGTGCGCCAACCACGTCCAGCCCCAACGCCTCGAAGAAATCGCTCGACAGGCATTGCTGACGTTTGGAGATCACCACCAGCTCAACCCCGCCCAACGCGATGACGGCGGTGGCACCAAGCGACACCGATTTGCCGGCCACCATGCCGTGATGGCCGACGAACTCGCCGTCGTGCAGCCGAACGACACGGGCATCCCATTCCAGCGGCTCGGAATACAGCGCCGTCTCCCGCGTGTTCAGCCGCGCCCGGAAGGCTGTGTGCTCACCGGCCGCCTGGGCTTGCTCAACCAGCGCCGGATCGAAGAATACCCCGAACAGGCAGCCCTTTACCCCGGCTTCGAGCAACGCCTTGAGGATATATGTCGTGTTGCCTCGACCGCCGCCGCCTGGGTTGTCGGCCGGATCGGCGAACAGGATGGACGGCACCACCGCGTCCTCGCCACAGGCCACAGCCCGCCGCACCGCGATGTCGAGAGCGGCCATATTGGTGCGGTACCGGGTGTGATCGGCCCAACCGGCCGCCGCCAGCTCAACCGCCAGGGATTTCGCCAGGGCCGGATCGTCGCGGGTGTGCACAATCACGGTCATGCCGTTCTTCGGCGTGTCGGCAAAGGCGAAGCCGGACAGCACCGTGACGTTGATCACCCGGTCGTCGATCTTGGTTTGGCCAAGCCGGATCAGATCGCCATAGGGGTGGCCTTCCGCCGTGAGTTGGGTGACCGAGGGCGCGACCAAGGGCAGCCGCACCCGGTAGGCGGTCGCCTTGGTGCCCGCCATCAACTCGCTCAATACCCTCGCCGCCTCCTCGCCGCGCTCGCGAATATCGGTGTGCGGGTTGCAGTGATAGCCGATCTGCACGTCGACGCTGTCCATCATCACGTCCGAGACGTTGGCGTGCAGATCCAGGGTGGCGACGACCGGCACCGACGGGCCGACGATACGGCGGACCAGGGCGAACACCTCGCCATCGGGATCATGGGTATGCACCGCGATGGCGCCGCCATGTTCCGGTACGTAAACGCCGTCGACCGCCCCGGCCGCAGTCAGGCCGGTCTCGAATTCGGTCAGCAGTTCGTTGAAATACGCCTCTTCGATCGGACCGGCGGGCTGACTTGAGGCGTGGGTGATCGGCAGCGGCTCCCAACCGCCCCGGCCGTGCAACCGGTCCATTTCAGCGTAGAACCCGCAGATCCCGAGATAGATCGACGGGGTAGCGGCCCGCGCCTGCGCGGTGATGTCGGCGCCGCGATAGGTGCCGCGTTCCTCGAAATCGGCACGCCCACAGGGCGGGGCGAACCGATTGCTTTCCAGCATGAATCCCAGGATGGCGATACGTTTCATTTGGCGGCCTCCGTCGTTACCCGAAGGACGGTAGCGCGTGCATGGAGCCGGCCGCTAGTAGTCCGTGCGCTAGTAGGGCGCGTCGACGTCACCCATCTCGACATAGACGCTTTTCAATTGGGTGTAGTGCTCGATCGCCGCGCGGGCGTTCTCACGGCCGATGCCGGACCGCTTGTAGCCGCCGAACGGCATCTCGACCGGGGTTAAATTGTAGGCGTTGATCCAGCAGGTGCCCGCCTGCAGCCGCGCAACCACCCGATGGGCGCGCTGGATATCCCGGGTGAACACCCCGGCCGCCAAGCCGAACTCCAGATGATTGGCGCGGTCGATCACCTCGGCCTCGTCATCGAACGCCAGGACGGCCATCACCGGGCCGAAGATTTCCTCGCGGGCGATCCGCATGCCGTCGGTGACGTCCGCGAACACGGTCGGCTGCACAAACAAGCCATCCGGCAGCTTGTCCACCCGTTCGGTCCCGCCGCCGGTGACCAACCGCGCGCCATCCTCCACACCGAGGGCCATGTAGCGCAACACCTTGTCGTACTGCGCGCGGGAGATCAGCGGGCCCAACTGGGTCGCTTCGTCCAGCGGGTCGCCCAGCCGGATCGACCGGGTGCGCGTGGCCAGTCGGTCGAGGAAATCGTCCAGCACCGTACGGTGAACGAACACCCGCGTGCCATTGGAGCAGATTTGGCCGGTCGAATAAAAATTCGCCAACATCGACGCGCCGACCGCGTTGTCGAGATCGGCGTCAGCGAAAATGATGAGCGGCGACTTGCCGCCAAGCTCCAAGGTGACCGACTTCAGGGTCTCGGCCGCCGCCGCCATCACCCGCTTGCCGGTCGGCACCGAGCCGGTGATCGATATCTTGTCGACATCGGGGTGGGCCGCCAGCAGCCCGCCCGTCTCGCCATAGCCCTGCACCACGTTGAACACGCCGTCCGGCAGTCCCGCCTCGCTCAAAATCGCGGCCAGTCGCAGGGCGCTGAGCGGTGTGACCTCCGACGGCTTGAACACCATGGCGTTGCCGCAGGCCAGCGCCGGTGCCGCCTTCCAGCAGGCGATCTGGATCGGATAGTTCCAGGCGCCAATCCCGGCGCAGACCCCCAGCGGCTCCCGTCGGGTGTAGGCGAAAGAGCCGCCGAAATCGATGTGCTCACCCGCGATCGAGGCGGCGATGCCGCCAAAATACTCCAGGCAATCGGCCCCCGACACCGCGTCGGCCACCAGCGTTTCCTGCAGCGGCTTACCGGTGTCCAAGGTTTCCGGCTCCGACAGCTCGCGGTTGCGCTCGCGGATGATGTCGGCGGCTCGGCGCAGAATGCGCCCGCGTTCCGCCGCCGGTGCCGCGGCCCAACCCGATTGCGCGGCGCGGGCGGCGGCGACCGCGGCATTCACCGTCGTGGCGGTCGCACTGGACAGCCGGGCGATCACCTCGCCCGTGGCGGGATAGATGCTGTCAATAACCCTGCCATCGGGATCATCGGCAAAGTGTCCGGCGATGTAGTGGGAGCCCTCGGGTTGCGCACGCATCGGGCCGCCTTCCTCAAAGATCACGGACGAAATCGATGCCGGGCAGCGCCTTGACCGCGCCGCGCAGACGGGCCGAAACCTGATAGGCCTCGGGCAAGGCGATTTGCACTTCGCCTTGGCCGGTCGGCACCACGAGCCGGATCTTGCCGCGCCCCCGGCCTTCATTGGCGATCAGCGATTTGAGCGGGTCCAACGCGCGGAGGTCGTGCAGGAAAATCTCCAAGCCCACCGCCGTCTTCCCGGCCGCCTTGTCCAACAGCTCAACCCCGGCCGCCAGCAACCGCAAATTGCCCTCCTCGATCTTGGCGTCGGCGCGGATCAGCAACGGCTCGCCCGAATCCAAAAAGTCCCGCGCCACCGCCAACGCCTCGGAGAACAGGGTAACCTCGAACACCCCCATCCGATCGGTCATCTGCACGAAGGCGAAGCGGTTGCCCCTGCGCGAGGTGCGGATTTGTTTGCTGACGACGATTCCGGCGAGCACCAGACGGGTTGAGCCGCCGGCTTTCGTGGTCACGGCCTCGGCTTGGTCGGAACTGGTGACGTTCAAGCGCCGCAGACTGTCGGTGTAGCTGTCCAGCGGATGGGCCGAGAGATAGAAGCCCAAGGCGTCGAACTCTTCCTTGAGCCGGTCCAACACCGGCCATTCCGCTCGTTCCTTGAGGCGAATGGCGGGAATGCTGTCACCCGCATCGAGAGCGAACATATTGACCTGATTGGACCCCCGCTCGCTGGCGGCGGCGCTCGCAAGGCGCACCACGGTCTCCAAACTGTCGAACAGCTCGGCGCGGTTGGGGTGCAGCGCGTCGAAGGTGCCGGTACGCACCATGTTCTCCAGCAACCGCTTGCTGATGGTCTGTGGGTCGACCCGGTCGGCGAAGTCGGCCAGCGTCTTGAACGGCCCGTCCCGCTCCCGCGCCTCGACCAGCTGATCGATGGCGTTGCCGCCAACGTTCTTGATCGCCGCCAAGGCGTAGCGAATGCCCCAACTCCCGTTGTCCATGCGCTCGACGGCGAAATCCCGGCGCGAGCGGTTGATGTCCGGCGGCAGCAGCGAGATTTTCAGCTTCTGCAGCTCCTGGCGGAAGGTATTGAGCTTGTCGGTGTTGGCCATGTCGTAGGTCATCGACGCGGCGAGAAACTCCACCGGGTGGTTCGCCTTCATATACGCGGTGTGATAGGCGACCAGCGCGTAGGCGGCGGCATGGCTCTTGTTGAACCCGTAGCCGGCGAAGGCGGCAATCTGGTCGAAGATCGCGCTCGCCTGGTCCTCGTCCACACCGTTGTCGACCGCGCCGGTGACGAAACGATCGCGCTGGGCGTCCATTTCCGCCTTGATCTTCTTGCCCATGGCCCGCCGCAACAGGTCGGCGCCGCCGAGCGTATAGCCGGAGAGCCGTTGGGCCGCCTGCTGCACCTGCTCCTGATAGATCATGATGCCGAAGGTTTCCTTCAGCACCGGTTCCAGTACCGGGTGCATGTAGTCCGGCTGTTCCTGGCCATGTTTACAGGCGATGTACTTCGGAATATTAGCCATCGGCCCTGGCCGGTACAGCGCCACCAGCGCGATGATGTCCTCGAAGCGGTCGGGCCGCAGGCGGCGCAGCACATCGCGCATGCCCGAGCTTTCCAACTGGAACACGCCGGTGCTCTCGCCCTTGGCCAGCATGGCGTAGGCCGGCGCGTCATCCAGGGGGACCTTGGACAGGTCGACCTCGATCCCCCGCTCCCCGAGCAGGTCGATCGCGCGCTGCAGGACGGTCAGCGTCTTCAGGCCCAGGAAATCGAATTTGACCAACCCGGCCTGTTCGACCCATTTCATATTGAACTGGGTCACCGGCATGTCCGAGCGCGGATCGCGGTACAGCGGCACCAGCTCCGACAACGGCCGGTCACCGATCACCACACCGGCCGCATGGGTCGACGAATTCCGGTACAAGCCCTCCAACTGAAGGGCCGTCCGGATCAAGTTGGCGACGGTCTCGTCCTGATCGCGCTCCCGTTGCAGATCCTTCTCGGCTTCCATGGCCTGGGCCAGCGTGACCGGTGCCGCCGGGTTGTTCGGCACCAGTTTGCAGATGCGGTCGACCTGGCCATAGGGCATCTCCAGCACCCGGCCGACGTCACGCAAAGCCGCCCGCGCCTGCAATTTGCCAAAGGTAATAATCTGCGCCACGCGGTCACGGCCGTATTTTTCCTGCACGTACCGGATGACCTCGTCACGCCGATCCTGACAGAAATCAATGTCGAAATCCGGCATCGACACCCGTTCCGGATTGAGAAACCGCTCGAACAACAGCCCCCACCGCAACGGGTCGAGGTCGGTGATCAACAGCGAATAGGCAACCAGCGAGCCGGCGCCCGAACCGCGACCGGGTCCAACCGGGATCGCCTGCGCCTTCGCCCATTTGATGAAGTCGGACACGATCAGGAAGTATCCGGGGAAACCCATCTGTTCGATCGTCCCGAGCTCCATTTCCAAGCGGTCGCGGTAGGGCTTGGCCGTCGCTTCCCGCTCGTTTTCGCTTAAGTCCTCGGCGAAGACATGCGCCGCCAGACGCTGCGCCAGCCCCTGCTCGGCCTGGGTACGCAGCTCCTCCGCTTCACTACGGCCGTCCTGGGTCTCGAACCGCGGCAAGATCGGATCGAGTCGCTCCGGCATGAAGGCGCAGCGCTGGGCGACAACGACCGTGTTATCGACGGCTTCCGGCAGGTCGGAGAACAGCTCGCGCATCTCCTCGGCGGTCTTGAACCGGTGGTGTCTGGTCACGCGACGGCGTTGCGCGTTGCCGACCGTGGTGCTCTGGGCGATGCACAACAGCACGTCATGGGCTTCGTGCATGCTCTCATCGGCGAAGAACACCTCATTGGTGGCGACCAGGGGCAGCGCGTGCGTGTAGGCCAGATCGACCAGGCGGCCCTCGATCCGGTTCTCGTCCTCCTCGAAATGCCGCTGCAGCTCGATGTACAGGCGATCGGGGAACAACCGCGCCAGACGCAGCAGCTGGGCCTCCGCCTCGTCGTCATGGCCCTCGATCAGCAGTCGCCCGACCGCACCCCGAACACTGGCGGTCAGCGCGATCAGGCCATCGGTCGCACCCTCCAGATCCTCCATCTCGATCTGTGGTTCTTCCTCGCCGGTGCTCTCCATATAGGCGCGACTGATGATCGCCATGACGTTGCGGTAGCCGATCTCGGACTGCACCAGCAGCAGCAGCTGGTCGGGCGCGTGATCCTTGCCGCCGACCACCCGCAGACCTCGGTGCTCCTGCTCCGCCGGCCGCCGCACCTTGAGCTGCACACCGACGATCGGTTGGATGCCCTCGTCCGAAGCAGTCACCGCGAATTCCAGCGCGCCGAACATGTTGCCGGTATCGGTCATCGACACCGCCGGCATCCGCTCGGCCTTGGTGAGCTTGACCAGATCCTTGGCGTGAATCGCACCCTCGGCCAGCGAATAAGAGGAATGAACGCGGAGATGAACGAAATCGGCGTGGGTCATGCGGCGCTCCAGATTGGCGGCTCAATGATTTCACGCCCGGTTGCCGCGGTCACGCCTACCCTCACCTGAGCCGGAATAGCGGCGTTTTGGACCGCCCTCAACCGGTGAGCAGCGCGACCTCATGGCGAATCGCCGATAGCCCCCCGACACGCAAGACGGAAGCGCGGCCGCGGAATTCCCAGATGACAGGCTCTCTCATCCACTTTCCGCAAAACAACCGCGTTGGGCTGTGGATTCACAGCTTGTTAAACATTCGGTGCGAAGGTCGGTCCAGCGTCTCCACAGCACGATTGATCGCACCGCACCCATGGTCACCGCCATCATCCTCAAGCCCGTGGACCTAACCCTGGAGCTGACCCGCCGGATCAAGGCACACGACGACTATCTGAACGCGCGGGAAAACGGCAAGCGGCTGATCCTCAAGAGTGGGAAGTTGGACGGCAAGACCTTGGACGGCCTGAACCTGTCGCAATCGGTGCTGCCGGGCAGCAGCTTCATCAAGAGTTCCGTCAACAAAGCCGATTTCAGCGACGCCGATGTGTTCGGTTGCGATTTTACCGCGGCCAGCCTTGTTCAGACGCGTTTCGTCAAGGCCGACCTGCGCGGCGCGAATTTCACCCTGGCGGACCTTTCCGGCGCGGTGATGCGCGAGGCCGATCTGCGCCCCGGTCAAATCGTGAATTGGGGTGAGGAAGAGGAACGGCGGGTCGATTTCTCCAACGCCACGCTTGACGGTGCCGATTTTGACGACGCCAAGATGGAGAGCGCCAATTTGGCCGTCAGCAGCGCGCAGGGAGCCACGTTCAGAAACGTGGCGCTGCACGCGGTTAATTTGGCGGGTGCCAATCTGAACGGCGCCGATCTGTCGGGTTGCAACCTGAAGAACGCCAACCTGACCGGAACCAATCTCGACAACGCCGATCTGACCGGCGCCAATCTGACCGACGCCAATCTGCGCAACGTCGACTTAACCAAATGCATCCTGAAGGACACCAACCTGATGGGGGCGGTGCATCGCGACTCGCAGGAATCCCTACCCGACGCGATTGAAGCCAAGCTACGCGAGCACAGCCGCTGGATCGCCAGCAATGGGGAATTCGGTAAGCGCGCCACCTTCAAGGGCGAAGATCTGCGCGGGTTGGATTTCTCCAGCTGCGACGTGCGCGGCGTCTCGTTCGACGATGCGATCCTGTCGAAGGCCATGTTCGTGCGCTCCGAGATGTTCCTCACGTCGTTTCAGGGAGCCACCCTGGATGGTGCCGACTTCTCGTTCGCGCGCGCCTCGGGAACCAATTTCAGCCATTGCGACCTGACCGGCTCGATCTTCGTGGGTGCATGGATCGAGACCGCCGACATCATCGCCCCGGACGGCCGACAGATCGAACGGCGCCTATCCTCACGGTTTGCCGGAACGGACCTGACCGGCGCCGCTTGGACCGGCACGATCGTCGACGGCGCCGATCTGACGGGTGCGCGCCACGACCCGCATCTGCTGAAACTGGCGACGGTCAAACGAGTGAAACAAGCGGCCTGAAGTCCAGGCAGCCACGTCAAGCGGTTCCGCTCTCCCACAACACCCCATCCCGCACTTCCAGCACCCGGTCCATCGCCGACGCCAGTTGCAGGTTATGGGTGGCGATCAGCGCCGCCAGCCCGGTCGCCCGCACGATGTGGCGCAATTGGGCGAAGACCTCGGTCGCGGTTTGCGGGTCCAGGTTCCCGGTGGGCTCGTCCGCCAGCATGACCTGCGGCACGTTGGCGATGGCGCGGACAATGGCCACGCGCTGCTGCTCGCCGCCGGACAACCGCGCCGGCCGATGATCGGCGCGCGCCTCCAGTCCGACCATTTTCAGCAATTGATCGGCCCGCATCCGAGCTTCGCGCCGCGACAGCCCATCGATCATCTGCGGGATCATGACGTTCTCGCGCGCGGAGAATTCAGGCAGCAGATGGTGGAACTGATAGACGAAACCGATGGTCTCGCGGCGCAGCCGGGTACGCGCGGCATCGCCCAACGGAACACAGTCAACGCCATTGACCAGAACCCGGCCCGAGGTCGGGCGTTCGAGGAGCCCGGCGATGTGCAAAAGCGTCGACTTTCCCGCGCCGGACGGCCCGACCAATGCCACCAGCTCCCCGGCACGCAGCCGAAGATCAGCCCCGCGTAGAATCTGCAGCTCAGTATCGCCGACCCAAAAGGTCCGGGTCACGCTCTCCAGGGACAAAACCACGTCATCACTCATAGCGAAGCGATTCCACCGGATCGATCCGGGCGGCGCGCCACGCCGGATAGATCGTGGCCGCGAAACTCAGCAGCAAAGCCATCGCGATCACCATGGTGACCTCGACCGGATCGACCTCGGCCGGTAGCTGGCTGAGGAAGTAAATCTCGGCCGAGAACAGCTCGGTCCCCGTCAAGGCCTGCAGCCATTGCCGGATGGTCTCGATGTTGTGGCTGAACGTAAGCCCGAGTGTCGCGCCAAACAGGGTCCCGAGTATGCCCACGCTGGCCCCGGTCATGAAGAAGATCCGGGTGATCATCCCACGGGTCGCCCCCATGGTGCGCAACACGGCGATGTCCCGCCCCTTGTCCTTCACCAGCATGATCAGCGAGCTGATGATGTTGAAGGCGGCGACCACGATGATCAGCGTCAGGATCAGGAACATGACGTTCCGCTCAACCTGCAACGCGTTGAAAAAGCTGGAATTCTGCTGTTGCCAATCTTGAAAGGTCAGCTCCGGCGGCAGCGTGGTTAACAACGCGAGGCGCAGGGCCGGTATTTTGCTTGGATCGGTCGCGAACACCTCGAGGGCGTTCACCCCGTCGCCGCTGCGAAAGAACGTTTGGGCGGCGTCCAACGGCATGTAGACGAACGAGTTGTCGTACTCGAACATGCCGACCTCAAACAACCCAACCACCGCATAAGCCTTCATGCGCGGCACGCTGCCCATAACCGTGATCGCGGTGGACGGCGAGATCAGCGTGACCCGATCGCCGACCCCAACCCGCAAGCGCCGGGCGAGGCGGCTGCCCAGCACGACGGCATCCTTGCCGATATAGGCATCGAGCGAGCCGGCGATGATGTTGTCGGCGATCAGCGCCTTGGCCTTCAGGTCAGTCGGCCGTACTCCGCGGATGATTCCGCCGGACGCCATGCCATTGGCCGTCAACATGGCTTGGCCCTCGACTTGCGGAGTGACGCTAAAAACACCTGGAACCGAGGCGACTTGCACCGCCACCGTGTCGAAATCCCGAATGGTTCCCTGGGTCGAGTACACCGCCGCATGCCCGTTGAGGCCGAGAATCCGGCCCATCAGCTCGGCGCGGAAGCCGTTCATCACACTCATCACGATGATCAGCGTGGCGACGCCGAGCCCGATGCCGAGCAGCGAGAACCCGGCGATGACGGAGATGAACCCCTCCTGCCGCCGGGCCCGCAAATACCGCAGGGCCATCATCCGTTCGAACGCGCCAAAGATCATGGACCGACCCTTCACGGGCGATGTGACGACATCAAGGCGCGCCGTCGTCGCGTTGACTCAGGCCGCAAGCTTGGCGAGAGCGGCCTCGGCGGCCATCTCCTCGCGTTCGCCGGACTTGCGATTCTTCACCTCGACCACACCGTTGGCGACTCCGCGCGGCCCGACCACGACCTGCCAGGGCAACCCGATCAGATCCATCCCAGCCAGCTTGGCGCCCGGGCGCTCGGCACTGTCGTCCATCAACACCTCGATCCCGGCCTGCAGGAACTTGGCGTAGAGGTCCTCGGTCACCCGGTCGCAGTCGGCATCACCCACCTTGAGATTGACCAGGCCGATCTTGAACGGCGCCACCGATTCCGGCCAGATGATGCCGGCATCGTCGTGGCTGGCCTCGATAATTCCAGCCACCAGGCGGGAGACCCCGATGCCGTAGGATCCCATGTGGACCACCGCTTCCTTGCCGTCCGGTCCGGTAACGCGGGCGCCCAGTGGCTCCGAATACTTGGTGCCGAAATAGAAGATATGGCCGACCTCGATACCACGGCCACGATAGCGCCGGATGTCGGGCACCTCGGCCTCGAAGGTCGCCTCATCGTGTTTTTCGTCGGTGCGGGCGTACAGTTTGGTGAAATAGTCGACCACACCCTCGACGGCGCCCGTATCCTCGTAGTCCGGGACTGAACCGCCGACGTCGAAATCCAGGAAATCGCGGTCGCAGAACACCTCGCTCTCACCAGTATCGGCCAGGATAATGAACTCGTGGCTCATATCGCCGCCGATCGGTCCGGAATCGGCGGCCATCGGGATCGCCTTCAAGCCCATGCGGTCGAACGTCTTCAGATAGGCGACGAATTGCCGGTTGTAGGCGGCGCGGGCGGTATCGAAATCAAGATCGATGGAATACGCGTCCTTCATCAGGAACTCACGCCCGCGCATCACTCCGAACCGGGGCCGCACCTCGTCGCGGAACTTCCACTGGATGTGATACAGCCGGCCGGGAAGATTGCGGTAGCTGCGGACATGCGTGCGCACGATGTCGGTGATCAGTTCCTCGTTGGTCGGCCCGTACAGCATGTCGCGATCATGCCGGTCGGTAATCCGCAGCATCTCCTTGCCGTAATCGTCGTACCGGCCGCTCTCGCGCCACAGATCGGCCGGCTGGATCGTCGGCATCAGCATCTCGTTCCAGCCGGCGGCGTCCTGTTCCTCGCGCACGATCTGTTCGATCTTTTTCATCACGCGAAACCCGAGCGGCAGCCACGAATAAATCCCGGCGCTGGCTTGTTGGATCATGCCGGCGCGCAGCATCAGCCGATGCGAGACGACCTCGGCCTCGCGGGGCGTGTCCTTCAAGGTCGGCAGAAAGTAGCGCGATAGCCGCATGACGATCCTCGGCGATAGATGTGAACGGCTTGTTGTCCGCGACCCGCGCGGCGCAGCCTTCAAGGCGGCCGAATCTAGGCAGGCACCCGACCGGTGTCCAAGGGAAATCGCATGGAGAATGTCCGCCGCCGCCCCACGCCTACGGGTGGCCGCGTCAGGTTACGCCGCGCCGCCACGAAGGTTGTAGTTCAGCATCGAAATCCAGAACCGCTCCAAATGCCGGTAGGAGACACTGGCGCTGCTGAGATCGCCGAGCACCACGCTGGATGTCATGAGGGCGGCGGCATGGCGGTCGAACATCGCCCCGATCTGATCGCACAACGCCAGCCCCTTGTCCGACAAACGCACGCGAATGGACCGCCGGTCATGGGTCGAACGTTCCTGGATCAGGTACGCGTTCTCGACCATCTTGCGCACGTTGTAGGAGACGTTGGAGCCGAGGTAGTAGCCACGGTTGGTCAACTCGCCGACGGTCAAATCCTCGTCGCCGATGTTGAACAGGATCAACGCCTGGATGTTGTTGATATCCTCAATGCCGATGCGATCAAGCTCGGTCTTCACCACTTCGAGAAACTGTCGGTGCAGCCGCTCGATCAGCTTGATGGCTTCAAGGTATTCGCGCCTGATCTCGGATGAGTCAGCGCTAGGTGTCATCTCGGTTTCATGTGTCGACATGGCAGTAGTCTAACCGATAGGTGCGAGCGCGGGAAACCCGTAGCGCGGTCTAGACCATTCAATCGTGTCGCGCAACGACGATTTGTTGGCATTTACGGCGTTAACTCCCCCGGATCATATTGATAATTCCCGAGAAATCCAGATCGCCACTGCCGCTTTCGACATAATCGCGGAACAACCGTGCCGCATGCGCGCCAAGCGGCGTGGTCGCCTTCGACGATTCGGCGGCATCCTGCGCCAGATCGAGATCCTTCAACATCATCGCCGCGGTGAACCCCGGCTTGAAGTCCCGGTTGGACGGCGCCGCCGGCACCAGCCCGGGCACCGGACAGTAGGACGTCATCGCCCAAGACTGTCCCGTCGCGGTGGAACTGATGTCGAACAATTTCCGGGTATCGAGGCCGAGCTTCTCGGCCATGACGAACGCCTCGCTGACCCCGATCATCGAGATCGCGAGCATCATGTTGTTGCAGACCTTCGCCGCCTGCCCGCTGCCCGAGGGGCCGGCGTGAACCAGGGTCTTGCCCATCGCCTGCAGAACCGGTGCCGCGCGAGCGAACGCCGCGTCACTCCCGCCGACCATGAAAGTCAGGGTTCCGGCCGCGGCCCCGGCGGTGCCGCCGGACACCGGCGCGTCCAGCATGTCCAATCCCGCCGCCTCGGCGTCGGCCGCCACCGCGCGGGCGGTGTCGACGTCAATGGTCGAGGAATCGATCAGCAACGCGCCCTTGCGTGCCCGGCCGATCACCGCGTCCTCATAGACTTGGCGGACATGCCGCCCAGCCGGCAGCATGGTCACCACCACCTCGGCGCCATCGACGGCACCGGCGGCGCTGCCGGCGTTGCTCCCGCCCGAAGCGGCCAGCTTAGCCACGGCGTCGGCCACCAGATCGAAACCTTGGACCGTATGCCCAGCCTTCAGCAGGTTAAGCGCCATCGGCAAGCCCATGTTGCCAAGGCCGATGAACCCGATGTTCGCCATGTCGTGCCCTCCTCTGATCTGTTTGCATTCAGCGATGCTCGGCCGCGGCTGGCCTAGGCACCTACCCAATAAAGCGAATCCCAAGGATTGACGAATCAGGTGGGCACTGTCCGCGCAACGCGCCTATTCTGCTATTCTGTTTGATCCGCCGAAGCGGGTGAATAAGCCATTACCCGACCGTCGGCCAACAAGCGGACAGGGATTGCCTCGTCCCGCTGAACGAGTTGGGATGCGCGAATGACGGAGGAATCGGAGATGCAAGCCGGACACGTGACGCGAACGCCCGCCCTTCTGGTCGCCGGAGCAGTCATCGCTCTGCTTGGAGCGGTTCTGGTCGCCGGCGGCGTCTGGCTGATCACGCTGGGCGGGTCCTGGTATTATCTCATCGCGGGCGCGAGCTTTCTTCTGACGGCCTTCTTCCTCGTCACGGGCGCGACGACGGCACTCTGGATCTATGCCGCTGTCGTTGCAGGCACGATGGGCTGGGCCTTGTGGGAAGTCGGTTTCGACTGGTGGGCACTGGCCCCCCGTGGCGGGGTTATCTTTCTTATCGGACTGTTTCTGCTGACGCCGGGTGTCACGCGTGCACTGGATCGCTCGCGCCGCACCGACCGCCTTGACAGCAGACCGGACGCCGCGCCGCCGCAAGTGTCGGCGTTTCGGGGCGCTGGACTGCCGTTGACGGCGGCACTTTGCGCCGCCCTTGTCGTGGCGGTGACGTCGTGGTTCATTGATCCCCACCAGATCGAGGGCTCCGTTCAGGAAGCCCCCGCCGGGACCGCCGTCGGGGCGCAAGATGTCCCGCCCGGCGAATGGCACGCTTATGGGCGCACCGGCTACGGGCAACGATACTCGCCCCTGACTCAGATCACGCCGGCGAATGCCGCCAAACTCGATGTTGCCTGGACGTATCACACCGGCGACATGCGCGGCCGCCCCGGCGATCCCACGGAAACCACCTTCCAGGTGACGCCGCTGAAGATCGGAAACAGGCTCTTCCTGTGCACACCGCACCAATCCGTCATCGCCCTCGACGCCACCACAGGAGCGGAGATCTGGCGCTACGATCCGAAGATCCTAAACAAGCTCGCGCTGCAACATCTGACGTGCCGCGGGCTGTCCTATTATCCGGGCTCGGCGGGCTCGGGTGCCGCCGCGATGCCCCGGGCGGCAGGGCCGGCGGATGCCGCGCTGTCGACGGCCGCGAAGTCCGCCATTCCCGATCTGCCGGTTGCGGCGGCGAATGCCGACAAGACGGCTGATTGCGCCGCCAAGCTCTTCATGCCGACGGCCGACGGGCGGCTGATTGCCCTGAACCCGTTGGATGGCGCCGTCTGCGGGAAGTTCGGCGGCGGCACCGGCCAGATCAACCTCTGGGCCAATATGCCGAACGTCATGCCGGGCGGCTACTACTCGACCTCTCCGGTAGTCGTCGTAAGAAACCTGATCATCGTTGGCGGCACGGTTCTCGACAATGTCACGACGACCGAGCCGTCCGGGGTCATCCGCGCCTTAGATGTCGAGACCGGCCAACTTATCTGGAACTGGGACCCGGCCAATCCGGAGCAGACCGCGCCAATCGCCGACGGCGAAACCTACACGCCGAGTTCCCCGAACAGCTGGTCGATCTCCAGCGTCGACGAGGCGCTCGGCCTTGTCTACGTGCCGCTTGGCAATCAGCCGCCGGACCAATGGGGCGGCAACCGCAGCGAGAGCGTCGAGCGCTACTCATCCTCGGTCGCCGCCCTGGACCTCGCCACCGGCAAGGTGCGCTGGGCGTTCCAGACCGTCCACCACGATCTGTGGGACTACGACGTGCCGTCGCAGCCGAGCCTCATCGATCTGACGATCAACGGCGGCACCGTTCCCGCGCTCGTGCAACCGACGAAACAAGGCGAGATTTACGTGCTCGACCGGCGTACCGGAGAGCCGATCCTGCCGGTGACGGAAACCCCGGCTCCGCAAGGGGCGGCCGAAGGGGACCGTACCGCGCCGACGCAGCCGGTCTCGGCGCTCTCCTACGATCCGCCGGCCTTGAGCGGGCGTGACATGTGGGGCGCGACCCTGTTCGACCAGCTCGCATGCCGCATTGCGCTGAAACGGCTGCGCTACGAGGGCCGCTACACGCCGCCTTCAACCCAAGGATCGCTGATCTACCCGGGCAATCTTGGCGTTTTCAACTGGGGCAGCATCGCGGTCGACCCGGTGCGGCAAATCGCCTTTACGACCCCGACCTATCTGGCATTCGTGTCGACGCTGATTCCGCGCGAGGACGACACGACGCTGTATGTGCAAGGCGGAAAACCACCAGAAGGTAGTCTGCCCGCTTTGAACGAGAATTTCGGTGCGCCATTCGCGATCAAACTGAATCCGTTCCTCTCCTTCCTCGGCCTGGCCTGCCAAGCACCGCCCTGGGGCTACGTGTCCGCGGCCGACCTCCGCACGGGAGAGATTATCTGGCAGCACAAGAACGGCACCGTGCGGGACCGTTCGCCGATTCCGCTGCCCTTCAAGATGGGTGTGCCGAACCTCGGCGGTCCGATTATGACGGCCGGCGGCGTCGCGTTCCTCTCAGGCACACTCGATTACTACGTCCGTGCCTACGACGTTTCGAACGGGGCACAACTTTGGGAGAGCCGGCTTCCCGCCGGCGGGCAAGCGACACCGATGACCTACGTCGGGGCCGACGGGCGACAGTTCCTGCTTGTCGTCGCCGGCGGTCACGGATCGTTCGGCACCAAGGCAGGCGATTCCGTCATCGCCTATGCACTGCCGCAGTAATCCCGCGGCCAACGTAATCCCGCGTTGGCCGGGCGGCGCCGATGTGCCGGGTCCGGCCGGTCGACCCTCGGCTCGAAGGACGACCGCACGGCAAAGGCACGGCCAGCATCACGCGTCACAGGTTGCGGTCGTACAGCGCCAGAAGTCTTTGCCAGTGCCGCTCCGCCGCCGGCTTGTCGTAGCACCAGCGTTGCGGAAAGCCGAAGCCGTGGTGGACGCCTGGGTAAACCTCCAGCTCACCGCGCGCGCCCGAAGCCTCGAACAACTGCCGCAATTCTTCGACCATCGGCAGGGGCGCCAACTCGTCGTGCTCGGCGCAGGCGATGTACAGCTCGCCCTTGGCCTGGCCCAGGGTCAGGTGCGGGCTCTCGACCGCGTCGCTGACCAGCCAGGTGCCGTAGAACGAGGCGGCGGCGGCCACCCGATCCGGATACCGGGCCGCGGCGGCCAGCGCGTAGGGGCCGCTCATGCAGTATCCGTGACAGCCGACCGGCCCGTGCCGGACGTCGTCCCGGGCGTCGACGAAGGCAAGCATGGCGGCAACGTCGTCCATGACCGGCGGGATGGTCATTTTGCTGCGCACCGCCCGCATGCGGGTGTGCTCCGCGCTGCCGGCCTCGAGAACGTCCGGACCGAACACCATGTCACGGCCGGCCCGATAGTAGAGGTTCGGCAGCAGCACGACGTAGCCGACCGTTGCCAGACGGCGCGCCATGTCACGCAACTCCTCGCGCACGCCGGGTGCATCCATCAGAAAGAAGATCGCCGGAAACGGGCCGCCGCGATCCGGCCGGCAGACGAACGTCTGCATCGCGTCGTCCTTGGTCGGAATATCCAGTGTGTCTTCGAGCATCGCCGGGGCCTCTTGTCGGGGAAGAAGATTCGAGAGCACAGGATACCGTTACATGAATGAAATTCACCAAGTAAAGAGCGTCTTCATCCGATACTCTCTGCACGCAATTTCAGTATTTAATCGGCTCGGATACCCGCCCGGTTGATCCGCGCGCCATGCCGCGTGTCCGATCGATCCGCCCTGAGTCAATGCACCGATCTCCCTGTTCCGGCGGGCCTGGAAGTGACGCCTCGGTCACTGCCCGCACTCGGCGGATTGGCGGCCCCGGCCGCATTTGCTAGCGTCGACGAAATGAAAATGGAGGGACCCCCGTCATGACGGCACCGTATCATGTCTTGCCGCCGGCTCCGCGTGACGTTTCCCTTGCCACGAGAGGGGTCATGGCCGAGGGAACGGCGATCCTACGCCACGAGCGCGCGGGCTGAACGATGGCGCGCGTCCCCTACCTCGACGCGGAGGATCTGCCGGAAGCCGACCGCGATCTGCTGCAACGGCCGATCGCCCTCAATCGGGCGCTGGTCAATAGCCCGGGCCTGGCCCGCGGGTGGCGCGGGCTCGCGCAATACATCCGCTACGGCAGCCCTCTCGACCCGCGCCTGCGCGAACTCGCGATCATACAGGTCGGCTACCTGACCCGCAGTGAGTACGAGTATTCTCACCACACCAAGCTCGGCATCGAGCAGTTCGGCGTGACGCCGGAAGACATCCTGGCGATCGCGCGCGAGACCGATCACGGCGGCGGCGATTTTCCCGAATTAGAGACCGCGGTGCTGCGGGCGGCGCGGGAGATGGTGACGAACCTCGCCGTCGCCGACGATACCTTCGCGGTGCTGAGCCGGTGGCTCAGCATCGAGATGGTCACCGATCTCATCGTCACGATCGGCTTCTACTGCGGCGTGGTGCGCATCCTCGCCAGCCTGCAGATCGACGTGGAAGACGACTACGCCCCCTATCTGGAGCGTTTCCCGCTCCCCGAGACACCGCCCGCCGGCGGCCTGAAAGGATCGAACGATGCGGCTTGAGAACAAGGTGGCGATCGTCGTTGGCGCCGGCCAGCAACCCGGGGAGACCATGGGCAACGGCCGGGCGACGGCGATCCGCTTCGCCCAGGAGGGCGCCAAGGTTCTGCTGATCGACAAGAACCCGGACTGGGCGGCGGACACCGGCCGCTTGATCGCCGAGGATGGCGGCAGCGCCTCGATCCTGGCCGCCGACATCACGGTCGAGGCGGACTGCCGGGCGATCGCCGCGACCTGCGTCGAGCGCTACGGGCGCATCGACATCCTGCACAACAACGTCGGCCGATCCCAGGGCGACGGGCCGACCCCCGACATGGACGCCGAGGTCTGGGATCAGCTGTTCGACATGAATCTCAAAGGCATGTTCATGACGTGCAAGCACGTCCTGCCGATCATGCGGGAGCAGACATCCGGCGTGATCCTCAACATCTCCTCGATCGCCTCGATCTGCGCGCGCGGCGATCCGGGACACCGTTCCGGCGTGGCCTACAAGACCAGCAAGGGCGCGGTGAACACCCTGACCCATCACATGGCGATCGAGAACGCCGAGTTCGGCATTCGGGTCAACGCGATCCTGCCGGGCCTGATCGACACGCCGATGGCGATCGAGCGCCGGGCGCGGGAGCGCAACGTCAACCGCGACACGGTGCGCCGTGAGCGCGACGAGCGCGTGCCGCTGCTGCGCCGCATGGGCACCGCCTGGGACGTGGCCAACGCCGCCGTCTTCCTCGCGTCCGACGAGGCACAGTACATAACAAGCCTGATCATGCCGGTCGACGGCGGCCTGTCGGCCCAGAGCGGTTAATACCAAGTTCGCGACAGTCTCCGCCCAACTCTAACTCTGTGTAAAAACCTTCCCGCATCGGTCCTTGCAGATTTTCACGACGTCATCCGGGTCGCGTCGCCACCAATTGCCGCTGGAAAAAATTTCGACTTCGTTCAGGCCATGATAGCCCGCGTCCTCGACCATGGTCCTGATCCCGGCGAAGTCGATGACGCCATCGCCCATCATGCCCCGATCGAAGCGAAGGCCCGTCGTGTCCAACAGCCAGTCGGAAATGTGAAAGCCGACGATGCGCCCCGAAGCTCGCGCGATCTCCTGTGCCAGTTTCGGATCCCACCAGACCGCATAGGTATCGATGACGATGCCCAGTTCCGGTCCACCGCCAAGTGTCTCGTACCAGTCATTGGCCATCTCCAGGGTCGGCATGACGGATCGGTTGGCGCAGATCATCGGATGCAGCGGCTCCAGCCCTAGGGTCACACCGGCGGATCGGGCATCCGGCAGCAATTCGGTAAGGGCATCGAAGGCCCGGGCGCGGGCGCCGTCGACGTCCCGGTCGCCATCCTCCAACCCGCCAAGAATGACGACCATGGCATGCGCGCCGATCTCCGCCGCCTCCTCGATCATCCGCCGATTATCATCGAGTCTGGCCCTGCGTTCCGTCGGATCGCGCGCGGTGAGCAAGCCACCCGCGCAATGGCCGGTCACGGTCATGCCGGCATCGCGCAACAGCTTGGCCGCCGGTTTCAATCCGATGTCGTGCAGCTTTTCACGCCATACCGCCGTCGCATGCACTCCGTTGCGCGACAGCCCCTCGACGCAATCGGCAAACCCCCACTGGTCGCGCAGCGTAACTTGATGGATGCAGATCTGCTCCGTCCCCGCCATCGGCTGTCCCCTCAGTATTGCGCCCGTCCGCCCGACACGTCGAACACCTGGCCGGTCGTGAAACTGCAGCGCGGGCTGGCGATCCATGCGGCGACGTCGGCGATTTCCTCGACGGCGCACAACCGCCCCATGGGCATGCGCGATTTGACCTCGGCGATGTAGTCAGGGCTCATTTCGGCCAAGAGGTCCGTCTCCGCCATCGCCGGTGCGATCGCATTCACCAGCACGCCGTCCTTGACCAATTCCATGGCCATCGATTTGGTCAGACCGATCACCCCCGCCTTGGCCGCGCAGTAGGCAATGGCATTCGGCCCACCGGTCTTCCCGACCACGGAAGAGACGTGAATAATTCTGCCGCTGCCTCGGACGCGCATTGCCGGCGCGACGGCCCGGCTGCACAGGAAGACGCCTTTGAGGTCGACGGCTTGCACCCGATCCCAGTCCGCCACGGCGTACTCCCAGAACGGGACCGTCGGACCGTTCACACCGGCATTGTTGACGAGAATGTCGATCTGCCCAAACCGCTGTATCGTCGCGTCATAGGCGGCGGCGACCGACGCTTCATCCGCCACATCGACCGAAAGCGCCAACGCGACGCTTGCCTCCTTGCTCTCTTCGACCGGGCTCGGATCCCGATCCCAAACACAAACACGGCCGCCCTCCTCGTGAAAGCGGCGGGCGATCGCAAGGCCTATTCCGCGCGCGCCTCCGGTTATGACCGCGTTCCGTTTCGACAACTCGCCGCCCATGTTTCGGGCTCCCGGAAAGATGGGCCGCGCTTGACCAGCGCCACCGGCATCGTCAATCTAATTATTTGAAGTTTAAGCGTGATTTATGCAATGCGGCAATCACGAAAGGGTGGAAATGAGCGGGTTTCATGTTGCGGTCGGCGATCAGGCCCAGTTCACGAAAACGGTCAGTGAGTCCGATGTCTATCTGTTTGCCGGCCTGACCGGGGATCTATCCCCCAACCACGTCAATCAAGTCTATATGGAGAAGTCGGTCTGGGGTCGCCGGATGGCCCATGGCGCCCTGCTGGTCGGGTTCATCTCGACGGTGTCGACGCAGGCCATTGCCCATTGCCGTGACGCCGATGAAACGCCGGTCGCCGTCGGTTTCGACAAGGTGCGGTTTTTGGCGCCGGTCTTCCTCGGCGACACGGTGACGGTGACCTATACGTTCGAGCGGATCGACCTGGAGAAACGGCGTTCCTGGGCAAAGGTCGACATTACCAATCAGGACGATGTGCTGGTCGGCGTCGCCACCCATATCCTTCAGTGGGTGGCGAACGAGCGAACCGGGTAAACCACGCGCCGCTAGTCGAGGCGGTACTCCGGTTCCACCGGCGCGCCGGTCTCGGCGGAGCGAAAGACCGCGACCGTTGCGGCAAGGCTTGCCAAACCGTCCGCGCCGGTCACCCTCGGCTCGACCTCGCCTCTCACGACGCGGCCGAAGTGATCCAGTTGATCCCTGTGCGCCGCCCGCTCGGGCGTCTCATGGGCGGTCCTTTCGAGTGTGTCCGACCAGCTCCCAATCTCCGCGCCCGGGGTTCGCCACAGGTCATTGCTTGGGAAATCCAAACCGCCTTTTGTTCCGACAAATCGAAAACAGTCGAGACCCATGCGGGGAACGTCCGGGTTTTCTCCCGTTGCGCGTTCCCATGACCAGGGAGTTTGCGCGGCGTCCGACAGCAGAACCGAAACGGTGGCGCCGTTGCGAAACGTATAGAGAATGGCGGCGGTATCCTCAATTTCGAACCCGCGCACGCCGTTGCTGGTTTTCGCGAACACGCTTGCCACTTCACCGCATAGGTAGCGCAACAGATCGACTTCATGGATCAAGTTGGTCAGCACCGGTCCGCCGCCCTTCTTACGCCGCCACTCCACGTCGAAATACGCATCGGGCTTGCGCTGACACCAGATGGCCGTGCCAAGCAACAGGCGGCCAATCTCACCATTTTGGATCATGTCCCGCGCCGTCGACACCGCGGGGTCGAACCGGCGATGGTGGCCGACGGCGATCGGCACGCCGGCTTGCGCCGCGGCGTCGATCAGCCGCCTGCCTGAGGCGACGTCCTCGGTGACGGGTTTTTCCATCAACATTGGAATACCCAGGTCGACGCAAGCGAGACCTATTTCCATGTGATTCTGCGTCGGCGCGCTAATCACCACGCCGTCGGGTTTCTCGGCGTCGATCATCCCGACGGCATCGGCATAAACCGGCACATCGAAGGGTTTTACGCGATCCATGGCGGCGGCCGACGGTTCGGCGAAACCAACCAGTTCCAGGTCGGGGTTGCTTTTGGCGAGGGCCGCATGCCGAAGCCCGATCAAACCGGCCCCGATGATCCCCAGGCGTACGGGTGTTGCTCGTTTCAATCCGGTTATCCTTTTCGATCGATGTCGCGGAAGTGCCGGCTATCCATCACTCGCGCGTTGTCCACGGCCAGCGGGGTGAACGCCATCCGATCGAGGATGTCCGCTTTGACGTCGATGCCCGGCGCCACTTCGCTCAAGACCAGACCCTCCGGCGTCAACCGAAAAACGGCGCGTTCGGTAATGTAGACAACCTCCTGGCCTTGCAGGTTTGCCTGAGTGCCGCTGAAGGTGATTTGGTCCACCTGATGCACCAGTTTCCTGACCTCGCCGTGGTGCCTGATGGTCAAACGCCCGTCACCGGTTGACAAGACCACGCCCTTGGCCTCGAAGGTGCCGCAGAAGACCACCTTGCGGGCGTTCTGGGCAATGTCGATGAAGCCGCCGGGACCGACGGTCACACCGCCCAGTTTCGAGACATTGACATGACCGAAGCGATCCAGCTCACCCATGCCCAGGAACGCGATATCAAGCCCTCCCCCATTATAGAAATCGAATTGCGAGGGGGCATCGATCATCGCCGCCGGGTTACGGGCGTAGCCGAAGGATGTCCCGTCCAGGAGTGTCCCGCCATAGGTGCCGTGCTCGATGGTTTGGTAATATCGGGAGCTGTCTCCACGCTGCGCGACGATCTTGGCGACCGCGTCGGGAATACCAAACCCGTAGTTGATTACCGCATCGTCATGGAGTTCCTCGGCAGCCCGGCGGGCAATGGCGATGCGTGCGTTGAAGGCCGGTGCGGCGGCCGGTACATCGGGCCCGCGCGCTTCCCCGGTCAGGCTCGGATCATCGAAGACTTCATGGCTGAGCGGTTGGTTCGGTTCGACGACGACGGCGTCGACCAGGGCGCCGGGGATCCGCACGGAGCGCGGTGGCAGTTCACCGTGGTCGACGACCCTACGAACCTGCACCAAGACCTTGCCGCCACAATTATGCGCCGCCATCGCCAGGGCCAGGCCATCAAGGGTGGCGCCTTCCTGGTCGAAGCTGATGTTGCCGTCGGGGTCGGCGACGCTGCCGCGTAGGATGGCGACGTCGACCTGGAACGGTTTGTAGCGCAACAGATCGCGACCATCGGCGCGGACCAACTCGACGACGTCCTCGGTCGCACGCCGGTTCATCTTCCCGCCGTCCTGACGCGGGTCAACAAATGTTCCGAGGCCGACATGGGTATGGAGCCCCGGACGTTTCGCGGCGATTTCCCGCCACAACTGCATGATCACACCGCCGGGCAATACATAGGCCTCGATCTTCTCGTCCCGGGCCAGTTGCTGCATGCGCGGCGACCAAACCCAATGGCCGCCAATGACGCGTTTGACCAAACCTTCATGGGCGAAATGATTGAGCCCCCGATAGTCCCGGTCGCCGAGGCCAAGAGGGTGAACGATCGTCAGGTTCCGTGGTGACCGTGTGGTCAGGAACCGCGTCTCGACGGCGCCCATGAGCGTGTCGGCCTCAAGCAGACCGCCACCGCCGCCGGTGGTGCCGACGGTCGCACCATCCGGTATCAGACGGGCCGCGGCTTCCGCTGACATGATCTTATTTCGCGCCATTGCATCCCCATCCAGAAAACGAACACACCCTTGATGTTATTGTATATTTATTGTCTTGTTTCGTATTCGATCCAGCGATGAAAAGATACTGAGCATGGCCAACAACTCGACCCAGCGCGCGGCGGAACTGCTGGCCCAGGCTTGGATGAAGCCGGGCAAGGCCGAGAGCTTTCCAGATGAACTTCGGCCCAAAACCCGTGAAGACGCCTACGCCATTCAAGACGCCATGGCGTCGATCATCGGCCAGGCCTCGACCGGCTGGAAGCTGGGAGCGACCAGCCCGGCCATGCGCCGAAAGGCTGGTCATGACGGTCCCATCATCGGACGAATATTCGAAGAGGTGACCTTCCTGAGCCCCGCTCGCCTGCCGATCGCCCGGTTTCCCCATGCGCGGGCGGAATGCGAATTCGCCTTTCGGCTGCTCACCGACATTCCCGCGCGCCCAAACGGCTATGCGGCGGCGGAGTTGGCTCAAGCGGTAACCCTTCACCTTGCCGTCGAGATCATCGGAAACCGATACCCCGATCGTCCGGATTTCCCGCGCCTGTCGACGATCGACGAGATCGCTGATAACGGCACGGGAATCGGGTTTGTTTTCGGAGCTGAGATTTCCGATTGGCGGAATTTGGACCTCCGGAATCTGGTCATCGATATGAAGGTTGATGCGCGGCCGCCCGCCGAGAACTTCCTCGGCGAAGACCGTTGCCAGCCGATCGAATCCCTTGCCCAAGCGGTGCAAATCCTGTGCTCGCGCGGGATTTCCATCAAGACGGGTGAGTATGTCTCGACCGGTGCCGCGACCGACCCGCAACCGATCGGGAAGGGCTCGACGGTGCGGGCGACATTCGGGGACCTGGGGATGATCGCGGTCGATTTCGATTAACATGGTTTCGCCCTTGCCCCATTGAGCGCAAACGCTCGCGTGTCGGTGCCACGTGCGTCAATCGGGGCTACGTGCGTAAAATGGCTCTTACTTCGTCATCGTCCATTTCCTGACCGAGATAGGCTTCGATCACGGCATGATCGTCCTTGACCTCGTTGGGCGTGCCTTCGCCGATCTTCTCGCCGTAGTCCAAGACGGTCACGGTGTCGCAGGTTTCCATGACCACTTTCAGGATATGTTCGACGATCAGGATGGTTAGGCCGAATTTTTCCTTGAGTTTCATCACGATCGCCAGGAAATGCTCGACATTGACCGGCGACAGTCCGGCCGCCGGCTCGTCCAGCATCAACAGCTTCGGCCGCATCGCCATCGCCCGGCCGAGGGCAAGGAGCCGGCGCTGGCCGCCGGAGAGCTCACTGGCCGGCATCTCGGCATAGTCGGCGAGGCCGATGAACTCGAGAAGGTCCATCATTTCCTCGGTCGTGCGCGCGTCATATCTTTGCACGGCCCCACGGTCGAAAATCGCCGTGAGGATGCTGTAGGAGACATGGGTGTGGTAGCCCACCATGAGGTTCTGCAGGACCGTCATGTCCGAGAACAAACGAAGAAGCTGGAACGTCCTGGCAATGCCCAGGGCGCCGACTTCATGGGACGGCATGTTGGTGATCTCGGTGCCATCAAACACGATCCGGCTACCCGGATCCGACTGGTAGACGCCCGTCACCAGATTGAAGAACGTCGACTTGCCGGATCCGTTCGGCCCGATCAATCCGTGAATCGTTCCGGGTTCGATGGCGATGTCCAGATCGGATACCGCCCGCAACCCGCCAAAACTCTTGGAAAGCTTCGTTGTTTCAAGGAGCGCCATCGGTTTTCCCCTCTCGCGCTCCGATGAACCGTCGGGTGACGAAATAGCGATCGATCACCCCACCGATGCCGCGCGGCATGAACATCACCAGGATGACCATGCTCAACCCGAACAGCAGCGGCTGGTAGAAATAGAACTCCAGGGTCTGGTCGTAGATGATCGTGACGATGATGGCGCCGATGACCCCGCCCCAGATGTGCCCGATTCCGCCCAGCACGACCATCAACAACAGCGTGACCATCTCGATGATGGTGAAGTTATTGTGGTGAATATAGCCAGGCGGCATATGTGCAAACAACGCCCCGGCGGCACCGGCGTACAGCGCGCTGATGACGAAGGCGAGCAGCTTGTATTGCGGCACGTTGATGCCGTGCACCGAAGCGGCGATCGTATCCTCGCGTATCGCCATGAACGCCCGGCCGGTAGCCGACCGCAGGATCGAGAACGAGAGATAGATCCCGATCATCGTCGCCGTGATGAGCAGGTAGTAATAGCGCTCGAAGGAGTCGAAGACGAACCCGCCGATCTCGGGTGTCGGTATCCCGATCAACCCGGTCGAGGAGCCGAACAGCGGCGTGACGGCGATCATGATGCGTACGGATTCACCGAGCCCGAGGGTCGCCAGCGCCAGATACGCGCCCTCCAGCCGGACCGACGGCAGCCCGACAATGATGCCCGCCACCCCCGCGACAAGGACGCCGATCGGAAAGGACACCCAGAACGGAGCTCCTAAGTGAAGCGAGACGAGGGCCGAGGACACCGCGCCGATCGCGTACAGGCCGACATGACCAATGGTGACCTGGCCGCAGAATCCTTTGACGATGTTGAGGCCGACGGTCAGCAGGATGAAGATGCAAATCCGGTTCGCCAGATAGACGTAGTAGTCGTTGAACAGCCCGCTCAAGACATACGGAAGCGGCAGCAGCAGCAGGTATACAAGCAGCCATGGCGCGAGCCGGTGAACCGCGCTGAGTTTGCCGACAGCTTGCGTAAAGGGTCGAACGATCGCAGTCGCTACAGTCATGGTTCTATCAACGAAGTTGTCTCGGTGCCGTGATGAACGGGGCGGCGGCCTCGCCGCCCCGTTGAGGTTGTGTTTGCCCCTTACAGACCGAAATCGGCGGGCATGGTGACCCGCGCGAGCACCTCGGTGACATAGTTCTCGCCGCCCTTGGTGTAAGCAATCAGCACGGCCGTGCGATTGCCATCGCGGCATTGCGGGGTGGGAGCGGCACAGAAGCTGATCGGACCCGAGGCCAGCCCCTGATAGTTCTCGACCGAGGCGATCGCGTCACGGATGGCCGTACGGTCGGCCGCGAGCGACCCGCTATCAAGCTTGAGGTCGGCCCGGCCCAGCGCCAACTCGACGATCCGGATCAGGTCATAAGCCTGGCTGAAGTCATGATCCGGAGCGTTGATGTTGTAGCGCTTGCGAACCATTTCATTGAAGAGCCGAGCAATCGGACGCCGGTCGGCGGCGGCATAGGCGGCTGCGAAGAAGACGCCCTTGGCGGCATCGCCAGCGATCGACGGGACCGGCGAGTTGGAGGCCGACGACGAGCCGATCCGGCGAACAGAAGCCGGAATTCCAGCCTCATAGGACTGGGTCAGCGCGCGGGCCATGGTCTCCGCGAGTGCCGCGATCATGATCCCATCGACGTTCGCGGTCTTGATCTTCTGCATGTGGGTGCGGAAGTCGACTTCCTTCTCCTGGACCTGCGCGGCATAGGCCGGCTCGACGCCATGCTGGCTCTTCATTTGCGATTGCATGGCCTCGCAATCGTTCTGTGAGGCCGCGTCGGCGGCGCACAGATAGGCGATTTTCTTGCCAATGTTCTCACCGACATATTTCGCGTTCACGCCGGCGTAGTAGCGACCGGAGACCGGCACCCGGAATACCCAGGCACTGCCCTTCTGCGTGATCTTGGCGTTGGTGGAGTGCGGGATGATCTGCGGCACTTCGGCCTTCGCCGTAACGTCGACGATCGGCAGGCTGACCGACGAGCAGGTCGAGCCGATCAGCAAGTGAACCTTTTCCTGGAAGATCAACTTGGTCGCGTTGGCGACCCCCTTGTCCGACTTGCATTCGTCGTTGAGAAGGGTCGCATTGATCGTGTTGCCGTTGATGCCGCCGGCCTTGTTGATCATGTCGATCTCGTCCATGACCATTTGGCCGTATTTTTGACCGTTCTCGCTGATCATCCGCATGGTGATGCCGACGCGAATCTCGCCGGCCGCCGCGACGGTCGCCATCCCAGCGACCAGACTGGCCGCCAATCCGGCGGCGATCAATCGATTCTTTGTTGCTGTCATTTCAAAACCTCCCTTTCGGTCTCCGTTCGTCATGGCCTGTTCATATATGACCCAATATTAGGCCTTCACTCGTGCTTCGACACCGAACAGGCCCGAAGGTTTGATCATGAGCACGAGTATCAGTAATAGGAACGCGTAGATGTCCTTGTGACTGGGAGAGATGTAGGCCGCTCCCAGGTTCTCGAAGATCCCGACCAGCAGGCCGCCGACGATCGCTCCCGGCAAACTGCCGAAACCGCCCACCACGGCGGCCGCGAACGCTTTCATCAGCATCAGGTAGCCCATCTCGACCTGGACCGACTGCATCGGGCCGATCAGGGTGCCGGCCGCGGCGGCCAGGGCGCAGGCCAGCCCGAAGATCAAGGAGATCATCAACGGCACGTTGATCCCCATCAGGAACGCGATGTCCTTGTTGTGAGCGACCGCGCGCACCGCCAACCCTAACTTTGTTCGAACCAGAAAGAAGTGCAGCGCCGCCATCAGGAACAACGCCATGACGGCGGTCAACGCATAGCTCTTGGGCAGCGAGATATCGCCGAACTGATATGGCTCGCCGAGATCGACGTGAAACGGTTCGGCGTCCGCGCCCCAGATCAGGAAGGCGATGTTCTGCAGAACCACCGACATGCCGAAGCCGCAGATGATCATGCCCATGCCTGCAACGGTGTAGCCCCCGCCGGCTCGGGTCAGACGGCGATAGAACACCCGCTCGATAACGATCCCGAGCACGCCCGCGCAGATCATCGCCGACAGCAGCGCCAGGGGATAGGGGACCCCCACTTGCTCGGAAAACACCAAGCCGAAGAACGCGCCGAACATGTAAATCTCGCCGTGCGCGAAATGCACGATGTCGAGGCCCGAATAGATCAGCGAGATGCCGAGCGCGACAATTCCGTAGACCACCCCGATGGTGAGTCCGAAAAGGATAAACGCGAACAGAGATGAAAAATCGAAATCCATTCTTGCCCCCCTAAGCCACGATTTCGCGTGATGTGTCGGCCACGGTTCCACCCAAGAAGGACAATTTGACGTTCGGGTCTTTTATCAAGTCGCGCGCCTCACCCTTGATCAGGATTTTGCCATCTCTGATGATGTAAGCGTATTCAGCCAGCAACAGGGCCATCCGGACATTTTGCTCAACCATCAGAACGGACACTCCGGTTGCCCGGATCTGATTGACGGTCGCGAAAATGCTCAACACCACCTTTGGAGCGAGCGCGGCGCTCGGTTCATCCAACATGATCATTTTCGGGCGCGCCATCAGCCCCCGGCCTATCACCAGCATCTGAACTTCACCACCGCTGAGCGTGGCCGAGAGCTGGTTCCGGCGTTCCTTCAGACGTGGGAAGAAGGTGAAAACACGTTCCAGGTCATCGGCGACGCCCTTGCGGTCGCTGCGGGTAAAGGCACCAAGCTTGAGGTTCTCCTCGACCGTCATGGCTGGATACGCATCCTTGCCTTGCGTGACTTGAACCAATCCCCGCCTGACGATCTGATCCGGTCGGAGTTGATGAATAGGCTCGCCATCGAACTCAACCACCCCATCCCAAACGGGAAGCAACCCGGACAACGCTTTTAACAGCGTCGATTTCCCGGTCCCGTTACCGCCAAGAAGCGCGGCGATCTGTCCGCGTTGAACCGTGAGATCGACTCCGTGAAGGATTTGGATCTTGCCATAGCCAGTTGTGACGCCGCGTATGGATAACATCGGCGTGCTTCCACGGGCGCCATCGGTCTCATTCGCTTCGGTCATGGTCCAAACCTTCGGTACTCGACCCTAATTCGGTGTGTTTTCGCGAACGATGATCTCGAACGGTAGGAATTCGCTGCCACGCGATCGAGAGTATTCGTCCTGGGAGAAGATCGACACCACCTTTTCGACCAGCCTCGGCATGTCCTGATTGAGAACCGCGTCGACGACGCCATCCAGCAGGTATTGCCGAGAGACGGATGTCAGGTGGTGGGCGATGAACACGATCGTGTCGGCCCGGCCGCATTCCTTGACGGCGCGAACGATACCACGGTTGCCGGAGCCGACGTTATATACCCCGATGAGGTCGCTGTTCGCCGACAACAGGTTACTCATCGATCGGAAATTATCCTCGGGCTCGTCGTTGCCGATCACCAGGTCGAGGATCTCAAGGTTGGGAAATTCCTCTCGGCACAAGCGCCGAAACCCCATCTCGCGTTCTTCGTGGCTGCGGTAGAGATCGCTGCCGGCGATGACGGCGACCTTACCCTCTCGTCCGCAGGTCAGCCGGCCGATCAGATAGCCGGCGGTCCGGCCGGCGGCCCGATTATCGATACCGACATAACAGCGGCGCAGGGAAGAGGTCAGATCGGATAGCAACGCGATGACCTCGACGCCGGACGAGGTCGCTTCGTTGACGGCGGCGTGCACCACTGGATGTTCGAGGGTTTGGACAGCGATGCCGTCGGAGCCGGCCTGATACACCTGCCTGATCTTCGTGGCCAACGCCTCGGGGTTGAAGCGCTTGACCTCGTGCCAGCGGATCGTCGCGTTGCCGCCGATGTTCTCCGTTGCTTGCCTGAGATTTTCCTCGATCGACGGACCGGCGCCTTGAGCCATGATGAAATCCAGCTCCAGCGCCTGGTCATGGGAGCGTTGGGTGTTGGCCGGCACCACCGCGCCGTTCAAGCGCGCGACCGCCGACCAGACCCGCTCGCAGGTCACCGGACGCACGCCGGCGCGGCCATTCAGGACACGATCGACCGTCGCCGGGCTGACTTGCGCCTCCCGGGCGACATCCTCGATACGCACGCGGCCAAACTTCGTCACGTTCCCCCCTGCGTCCGGCCGTGACCTTGAGCAGCCTGCCTCCCGGTGGCTCTGAGATGGCCCGGTTCGACAGCGGCTGAGACTCTACCTATTTGATGGGATCGAAGAAACCCCTTATCGATAATGGGGTTTATTTCGCGTTATGAAATGATGTGAATTTTTATATAATTCTTCCTATATCGTTGTTTTTAAATAAAAAAACATAAAATTATTTGATGTTTTAAAATCCCATATCCTATCAATACTATACATCAAAACTACCAAACTCCGATGTGTCGGAGATTCGGTTTTCGAGGTCTGACGGGATCGTTCGCACCGATCGCCATCGCGGCCTGAACTTGGGGGAAGAATGCCATGACAACGGTTGGCGTCGTCGGTCTAGGTGACATGGGCATTGGCATGGCCGGCAATCTGGCGAAATCGGGGTTCACGGTTCTGGGCCACGATCTCCGTGACAGTCGCCTGGATCTTCTGGAAGAGCTCGGCGGTGAACGCGCGGACGGCCCGGCCGACATCGGCGCTCGATCGGACATCGCCTTCGTGATGGTGATGAACGGCGCCCAAGCGATGGACGTGATCACCCAGCTTAAGTCGACCATGGCGCCGGGCAAAGCCATCGCCATCACGGCAACCATTAAACCGAACGACGTGCGTGATCTGGAGCGGGCGCTGGAGGGAACCGGAATCGACCTGATCGATAGCCCGGTGAGCGGCGGCAAGGCCGGTGCCGACAACGGCACGCTGACCTTGATGCTGGCCGCAAAGGCCGAGGTGCTTGAGCGCAACCGTCCGGCACTTGAAGCCATTTCGGGCAAGATTTTTCACGTCGGCGAGGAGATCGGCCAGGGGCAGACCGTCAAGGCGTCGCTGCAGGCGGTGTTCGGCGCGTATTTCGGTGGGATTTTCGAGGGCTTGGTCCTGGGCTCGAAAGCCGGTGTGTCCGGCCAGGTCCTGCATGACGTGTTCACCCACAGCGCGCTCGCCAGTCCGATGCTGGCCAATTGTACCAAGCTGATCATGGACCGGAAGTTCGAAGGCACCGGCAGCCACATCGGCACCATGTACAAGGACCTGGGCATCACCATGGGGCTGGCGCGCGAGGTTGGCGCGGCGATGTTCACCACCAGCGCGGCGTATGAGCTCTTCCAAACGGGTAAGGCGATGTATCCCGACGGGGACAACTGGACGATCGTCCGCGTGCTCGAACAGATCGCCGATACCGAAGTGAAATGGTAACCGCACGCCAGCGCACCCCCGACAATTAAGACGAGGACGATCGGAACATGCCCAAGTTGGGAGTTATCACCGACGGCATCAGCCGGGACTTCGAGCATGCCCTGAAGGTCATGAAGGAGTTCGATCTTGAGTATGCCGAACTCCAATTCTTGTGGGACAAGGAGGTCGGCGATCTGGACGATGCGCAACGCGCCCGCGCCCGCGCCCTCGTCCGTGATTACGATGTCACGGTCTCCTGCATTTCCCGCCACGTCTTCGGCGGGGTTCCGATGTCGACGAAACCGGGCGACGACCTCCACAACACGCACATGGACGGTCTGCGGCGCTGCATTGAGATGGCGCATGAGTTCGAGTGCGGCACCGTCCGCATCATGAGCGGCAAGAAGGAAATGATCCTCTGGGGCTCGCACGGCGCCGAGGACTGGAACGTCGCCAAGGGAGCTTGGGACTCGTTGCTCGCCATCGTGGAGCCGGCGCTCCGGCTAGCGGAAACTCAGAACGTTCAATTGGTCGTCGAAACCGGCAACGGCAACATGATCAATTCCGCCTGGACCGCCCGTAAACTGATCGACGATCTCGGCACCGACCGCCTCAAGGTGCTGTGGGATCCAGCCAACGCCTGTTTTTGCCACGAGACGATGTGGCCCGATGGCTACGACGCGTTGCGCGGCGGTTATCTCGGCCATGTCCACATCAAGGATGTTCAGGTCGACACGCCAAAAGCGACGCTGGAGGTGCGCCAGATGGGCCAGGGCCAGTTGGCCGATCAATTCCAACCCGCCGCCGACGCCATGAAGGCCGATGGCTATGACGGCGTCATCTCCTTCGAGAGTGTCTATCACCCCGGCGATAAGAATTATGAAGCGGGCTTCCGCGCCTGTATCGGCACCTTCAAGGAGATCTTCGGCTAGCGCGCGATCGACCAATATCGAGTCACTTGCGTGACTCGATATTGGTCGTGAATCGCCCTCTTATTCAATAAGATAGAGCAGATTCACGCGATCAGTCAGAGCCACTAAGTGGTTCGGATTTCTCACGATCGGTTCTAGCGCCCCTGCCAGGATGGTGACCTGTGTTCGGCGAACGCTCTTGGCCCTTCTTCCGCGTCTCGGCTGTCCAGCATACGTCTGGCCGCCGGATACTCATGCCCGATGGCGGCGATGAGGGATGCATGATCAAGGCTGTCCATCATCACCGATTTGGTGGCTTGTACAGCCAACGGCGCGCAGCTCAGGATCATCTCGACCCAGCGCTGTGTCGTCGCTTCCAACGCGCTGGAGGGAACGGCCTCGTTGACGATGCCGAGGCTGCGCGCCTCGACCGCGTCAATCGTGCGGCCGGTGAGCGCGAGGCCCATCGCCTGTTTCAAGGGGATCTGGCGCGCCAACCGGTGCAAGCCGCCGCCCATGGCCGCCAAGCCGACCTTGGGTTCTGGAAAGCCGAAGGTGGCATGATCCGCCGCGATGACGAGGTCGCACGCCAGAGCGATTTCCAGCCCCCCGCCCAGCGCAAGCCCGTTCACCATCGCGATGATCGGCTTGTTCATGCCGAACCGCTGGGTCAGGCCGGCGAACCCGCTCTCCGGCGTAGCATCACCCTGGCCCGGTGCGGCCGAGGCCATGTGCTTCAGGTCGGAGCCGGCGCAGAAGGCGCGGTCGCCAGCGCCGGTGATCACCGCGACCCACAGCTCAGGATCGCCCGCGAAGCGATCGAAGGCGTCGGCCAGGTCGCGATGAGCGGGCGGGTGCAGGGCGTTCATCACCTTGGGCCGGTCGATGGTGACGTGGAGCACACGGCCCCGCGTTTCCGTCTTGCAATACGCCATGATGTGGACCCTTGCTGGTTCGATGGTGCGGGCGGCGCGCGGCATCGACGCGGCCTCACCGCCGATCGATTGGACCATTGAGGGCGAAGGAGCGGCAAGATGGACTTTTCGATCGATCACGAAACGCGACTGCTCCTGGAGACCGTGAAGCGGTTTGTGAAAACCGAACTGCAACCTCTCGAAGCCGACTTGGACCGCTCCGGCACACTCCCGCCCGAGACCGCGCGGGCGATATTCGAGAAATCAAAAGCCCTCGGCCTCTATGGCATGAACATGCCGGCGAAACTGGGCGGCGCGGGCCTGAACGCGGTCGATATGTGCCTGGTCGAGGAACAAACCGGCCAGACCAGCGATATCCTGGTGCGCCGCGCTTTCGGCAATGTCTATGAAGTTCTGCTGGCGTGCGACGGTGCCCGGATCGCGCGCTGGCTGTTGCCCGCGGTTACCGGAGAACGTGTCTGCTCGATCGCCATCACCGAACCGGGAGCCGGTTCCGACGCCGCCGGTATCAAGACCCAGGCCCGCCGTGATGGCGACGGGTGGCGATTGAATGGACAGAAGCATTTCATCAGCGATGGCGAATTTTCGGATTTCTTCGTCGTCTCGGCGGTGACCGACCCGGATGCCGGAGCACGGGGGATATCGCTCTTCCTGGTCGACAAGCAGACGCCGGGCTTCACGGTCGGGCGCAACCAGCCGATGATGGGCCTGCGGGGGACCAGTCATGTCGAGTTGTTCTTCGAGGACGTGGCATTGGGATCCGAAAATCTGCTTGGTGCCGAGGGTCGAGGCCTGCGCCTGGCGCTGGAAACCCTCGGCCGTATTCGTCTGGCGCATATCGGCGCGCGATCGGTCGGCATGGCGGCGCGGATCCTCGGGCTGATGACCGAGCACGCACGCGCCCGCCGGCAGTTCGGCCAGCCGATCGGTGATTTCCAGATGATCCAATCGATGCTGGCGGACAGCGCCATCGAGATTAACGCGGCGCGCCTGATGATCTTGAACACCGCCTGGGAGATCGATCAGGGCCTCGATCCACGGGAGAAGATCTCGATGGCCAAGACCTACGGAGCCGAGACCTATTGCCGTGTTGCCGACCGGGCGGTGCAATTGTTCGGCGGTCTCGGATACTGCCAAGATCTGCCAATCGAACGGTTCTATCGAGACAGCCGGATCACGCGAATCTATGACGGCACGTCGGAAATTCACCGCACCGTGATTGCCCGCGGTCTCTTGAAGGACGGCCCGGATTTCATCGCGCGCCATTGACGATCGGAGATGACCCATGACGTTTCTGACCGATGCTCAAATAGATGCCTTCCAGGATCGTGGCTATCTTCTGGTTGAGGGGCTCATCGATACGGCGAGGATTTGCGCGCCGATCGAGCGAGACTACACGACCCTGCTTGACGGTCTTACCGAACAGCTTGTGCGCGAAGGCCGTCTTTCGTCCACATGGTCGGGTCTGCCCTTTGGCGAGCGCGTGATCAAGCTCTACCAAGAAACGGGCGAGTTGTTCATTCAGCATTTCAATATCTCTGTTCCGCCCAAGGCGGGCATCCCGGCTGACATACCGATATGCCTGGCGCCGTCGGTATTCAGGGCGCTGACCAACGATGTGTTGCTGGACGCGGTCGAAAGCCTGATCGGTCCGGAAATAGCAATCAATCCAGTGCAGCACACGCGGATCAAGCCGCCGTCGGTGGTCCTGGATTCTGCGGGCGCATCGCGCAGCCTGCATGGTGCACTCGGTATCACGCCGGACAATGGCTTGGTAGCGCGCACACCGTGGCACCAGGACAACGCGGTACTGACGCCCGATGCGGACCAGACCGAGATGGTCACCGTCTGGTTTCCCATCACCGATGCCAGCATCGACATGGGGTGCCTCGCGGTGCAGCCGGGCAGCCATCGCGGTGGGTTGCGCACCCACTGTCCCAGCCGAACGACCGATCTGTTCATCCCCGCGGCGGCACTCGACGACCAGGACGGTATTCCCATTCCGATGAAGCGAGGCGATGCGCTGTTTTTGCATCCGCACATGTGCCACTCATCACGGGGCAACCAAAGCCAAGCCATTCGATGGAGTTTTGATTTGCGCTACCAGCGACGGGGACAACCGTCCGGGCGGGCCATCCTGCCCACTTTCGTCGCGCGCAGCCGCGAGGCTCCCGAGACGATCGTGCGCGACCCCGACACTTGGGCACGAACGTGGCGCGAGACCATTCACGACCTCTCACGCCGCACGGCGGTGTCGTCACCACATCGATGGTCGGCGGACGCCGCCCTGTGTGCCTGACCATGGCCCGGGGAACGAATGCTGAAAGGAGTACAGGACGGTGAGCTTGGACAATCCAAAGGTGGTGGTGGTTGGCGCGGGGGCGATTGGCGGCTTGTTTGGCGGCTTGCTGTCTGAAGGCGGTCTCGACGTCACACTGCTGGACGTCAACCGCACCCATGTCGACGCGATTAGGGCACAGGGCCTGCGGATCGTGGGCTATGGCGGCGACCGATCCATTAATGTCAAGGCGACGACCGATCCGGCGGAGGCCGGCCCGGCCGACGTGGCGATCATCCAGTGCAAGGCGATGCACACCGAAACCGCCGTGCGCGCGGCCATGCCGATCTTCACCGCTGACACGGTCGCGGTCAGCTTCCAGAACGGCCTCGGCAACGAGGAGGCCATTGCCCGGGTGATTGGCGAGGATCGAGTGATAGGCGGCCTGACCGCCCAGGGCGCGACTGTCGAGGCGCCGGGGAGGCTTCGCAACTACAGCGACCTGCCGACCTACATTGGCGAGCTGTTCGGCGGCAGGCTCGGCAGCGTCACACCGAGGGTCGAGACGATCGCACGCGCGTTCTCTCGCGCCGGGTTGGATACCCATGGGAGCGCCGACATCCGGCGCGATATGTGGAAAAAACTCTTGGGCAATATCGGCCTGTCGGCGACATCCGGAACGACCGATCTGTCATCCGCCGAGATGGTCGTCATTCCCGAGCTGGCGGCGACCATTCATCGCGCCGTCGACGAGGCCCACGCGGTCGCCACGGCCTGCGGGGTGGATATCCCAAGTGACGAGAAGAGCACGATTCTTGACAAGCTCACCAGCACGACGGCGGGGACCGGGGCGTCGAAATCCTCCTTGTGCACCGATCTTCGATCACGGAGGGCGACGGAAATCGACTACATCTACGGCACCGTGTCGACGCTTGGCGCCGAGCACGGAATCCCGACGCCGACGCTCGACACCTTGATTGCGATCGTCAAGGGGCTGGAAAGCCATTATCTCGGGCGAAAATAGGGGTTAGCGGGTAGGCCTGCGTGGGAAAGAGACGGTGCCGTTTTCGCGACAGCGGGTACCGCGCTAGACTGCGGGTAATGCCCTTCCCTCCGGGACTCCCATGACCGACAAAGCCGCCATCCCGCCGATCTGGATTCTGATCGCGGCAACCGCCACCGGCCCGCTGGCGCTGAACATCTTCGTGCCGTCGATGCCGGGACTGGTCGGCACCTTCGACACCGATTACGCGACGGTTCAGCTTGGCTTGACGCTGTACCTGATCAGCATCGCCTTCGCGCAGTTGGTGTACGGCCCGGCGTCCGACCGGTTCGGCCGTCGCCCGGCCTTGCTGGTCGGGTTGGCGATTTACGCCGGCGCCAGCGCGCTCTGCGCCCTTGCCTGGTCGATCGAGAGCCTGATTGCCGGACGCATGCTGCAGGCGATCGGCGGTTGCGCCGGTATGGTGCTGGGCCGTGCCATCGTCCGTGATGTGTACGAGCGCGACCGGGCGGCCGGCGCCATCGCGGTGATCACCATGGCCATGGCCGTCGCTCCGGCCGTCGCACCGGCGCTCGGCGGCTACCTGGACAGCGCGTTTGGCTGGCGGGCGAGCTTCGCGGTCCCGGCGCTGGTGGGCTTGATGGTGCTCGCCAGCGCCAGTTGGCGGTTGACCGAAACCAACCTTACCCCGATCCCGTCGATTGACGTCATGGCCATGCTGCGCAACTACGGCAGCCTGCTGAAATCCCGGGCGTTCCTCGGGTATGCCGGTAACACCGCCTGCTCGGTCGGCGCTTTCTTCTCGTTTCTGGCGGGCGCGCCTTATGTGCTGATCGAGATCCTGGACCGGGGACCGGAGGAATACGGCTTCTATTTCGTCTTGATCTCGGTCGGCTACATGGGCGGGAACTTCGCCGCCAGCCGGCTGTCCACCCGGTTTGGTGTCGATCGGCTGATCCCGGTTGGCGTCGGTGTCTCCATGCTGGGTGCGATCACCGGCGTCGGTTGCGTGATCGCCGGCATCGTCACGCCCGCGTCCGTGTTCCTGCCGATGGGGCTGGTGGCGATCGGCAACGGCTTGAGCCAGCCGAACGGCATCGCCGCGGCAATCAGCGTCAACCCGCGCATCGCCGGAGCCGCCTCCGGTCTCATGGGGTTTGGCCAGATGCTGGCCGGAGCCGCGTTCACCCAGATCGTCGGCTTTTTCCAAAACGAAACCGACCATTCAGCCATGGCCGTTATGATCCTGATCGCCACCGTCGGCTCGCTCAGCTTCTACCTGCTGGCCCGCGGCGACCGCACCACCCCGGCAGCATGACCTGGACCCCGCCGGACGACCTGGATGTGCTGCGATCACACATCGCCGAGCGCTTGGTCGCTGCGGTGACCGATCGGGACGCTGGCTGGCGCACGCCGACATTCGCCACGGTCGGGGTCGACGGCGGCCCCCGCGCCCGGACCGTGGTGCTGCGGGCGATCGACAACGACCGGCGCCGGCTCGTTATCTATACCGACCGCCGGTCAGCCAAAATTCGCGAGATTGGGGTGATTGACAGGGTCGCGCTGTCTTTTTGGGATTCCCGCGCCAATCAACAGCTGCGGATTACCGGCCGGGCTTCGGTCGTGCTGCCTGGGCCGGAGGTCAGCGCCGCCTGGGACGCGCTGCCGGTAGCCAGCCGCCTGCCCTATCTTGCCGAGCTGGCGCCAGGTGCTCACCCCACACGGCCCGAGGCCGGTTGGCCGGACAATGCGGGCGATCCACTGACCGACACCGACGCCGGCCGTGCGGTATTCGCGCTGCTCGCGGTCGCGTGGACGGACTGGGATTGGCTGTGGCTGGGTCAAAACGGACATCGGCGGGCCCACTGGCACTGGGGACCCGCCGATGACCTGCGGGGAGACTGGGTGGTTCCGTGATGGAACCAAGGCGTCAGGTACGGCCGAACAACCCAGCCAAACGCTGAACCGCCATCGACAACGGTTTGGCGACCGCCAGCACAAGCGGAGCCAGGAACTCGCTCTGCGCCAGGGTGACGGTGGCGTTCGGATCACGCGCCGCACCGCGAGAGATGGATTGGTTCATGACGGACCTCCTGCGACGGGGTTGGACGTTGGTGCCTCCGCACACCGTCGACTTAGTGCGTGAAAGTCCTGAAAAAAAGGCACTTTCCCGCAGATGAGACCTGCGAAAATCGCATGGCTCGCGGTGGCGCTTCAGTCCACCTCCATCAGGCGGGCCAGCCGGAACACCCGCTGTCCCTTGACCGCCCGGTGGTTCGGCATCACCAGCACGCAGTTATCGTATGGGGTGCGCAGCTCCTCGCCGCCGTCGACCGCGAAAACCTCACCGGCTTTCGCGAAACGTTCCAGCCCTTTGTAGTCCTTGGTAAAATGAAAATCGTCGCTGCGGATGGCGTACCCGTCGGTGACCGTTAGCAGGGTCTGACGCTCGGGCTTGGCGGTTCGCTGGTGTTCGGCAACGAACCCCGGGTCGACCATATCGAGGGCGGTCAGGTAGAGCAGCACCGAATCCACCGCCACATCGGCCGTCGCCTTGGCCCAATGTTGCCCGCATTCGATCAGCACGGCGATGCGATCATCCGCCGGATCGTTGAACGTGGCGTATTCGATCAGCCGCCGCCCTTCTATGTGACCGGAGCCGCCGGCGACCGTCGCCGGATAGCCCATGGCGCGGGCGAAGCGAATTTCCTTATCGAGGCCATGAACCAGAAGGATCGGGTCCGAATAGGTCCCCATCGAATGGATGTCGAGCAGCCGTTCCACCCGGTCGTAGAACGGCCGCAGCGCGCGAGCCCGGCGCAATTCGGCACTGTCCTCGCCGCCGTCCAGCCGTTCCGAGGTCCAGACCCGGTTCATGTCTTCGTCGACGAAGCGCGACTCGGTCGGCTTGGACGGATCGAACCGGAAATAGGCCTCGGGATTGACGAAAGCCACGGTCAGCCGGCCACGGTGCGGCCGCAACCCGGCGCTCAGCAAATAGTCCAGGGCGATCGCCCCGCAAATTTCGTTGCCATGGATCACCGCGTTGATCATGGCGTCCGGCCCCGCCCGGCCGCTGTCGAGGCAGTGGACGTAATCCACCCCGGTATTGCCGTCGCGATACGGCAAAAGGTCCGGGGCTACGAGTTCCACGGGTGTCGCGGTTGCGGTCGGCATCACCATCTCCTCGTCAAGTGACACAGCATGATGACCGCCCGGGATGGCCGCGTAAACCCGAGCCGCACGGGCATCCCATCGTCACTTGGACTCATGCTGACTTGGGCATTCCCGCCGGCCGCGTCGGTTGCGTTTCCGGCGCCCATGATCGATAAGCAAATGCCGTGCAACGGAGCCTGCATAATCCGATGACCCTATCGCTACGTGACCTAGGGGACAGTCCCGTGTCTCTCCCGGCGATCTTCGGCGCCGTCCTGCCCGAGGAAAGTATTGCTGACCTGATCGACCTGATTGACAAGACGGTTCGGACCCAGGAAGGCGGCCGCTGGTGGATGACCTTGGAGCGTCTGGCCAAGCTTCATGGAGCGCCCTTGGCTCGCCGGGCTCTACGCCATGCGGCGAACGAACGCCTGTTGACACAAGCCCGCGCCCAATTTGGCGAGGATATCCGGTTTTTCCCGCAATATTGTATCCTGCGCTACTACGATCCGGCGGCCGGGGGCGCGCTCGCCAACTGGCATTTCGACGCCAACATCCTTGGCCCCGATGTGGCCATGATGAATTTTTGGATACCGTTGGTCGACGTCGGTGTCACCAGCCCAGGCATCACGCTCGTCACCACGAAGCGCGCGCCGGAGGCGGTATGGCGCCATCTGGCGAATGTTGCGGCCAAAGACGGCCGCATCTCTGACGCTAATCGCAAGCTTACGTTGTACGATGACGCCGCCATCGCCAAGGAACTCGAGGAAAATCCGCTCCACCAGACAACCACCCCCGTCATTCCAGCCGGCGGCGCGTTGGCCTTCGACCATCAGATCCTGCACCGGACCCAGTTCCTGACCGACGGCATGACGCCGCGCTATTCGTTCGAGGTGCGCGTCGTCGCCGATAGCGTCGCCGAGACACTGCAACGGCAGACCGGGTTCGTCTTCGCCAAGCCCGAACAAATCCTCCACGCGAGTTGAACCCGGATTTCCCATGTGCACCGTTCATTTGACGCCAGCACTGTGCGATTGT